>WFZT01000258.1 GCA_015489415.1 Caldifarciminota bacterium
ATAAAGTAGATTCCAAATATAGAGGCCAGAATACCAATAGATGCGAGGATAAATGCAAGTGCTACTCCTTTTGTGCTTCCAAGTGTTGCTGCGATAACCACAGCTGAAAGAATTGATCCCACATAAGATTCGTAGAGATCAGCACCCATTCCGGCATCATCACCAACGTTGTCACCGACATTGTCCGCAATAACTGCAGGATTACGAGGGTCGTCTTCTGGTATGCCTGCCTCAACCTTACCCACGAGATCAGCTCCGACATCAGCGGCCTTGGTATAAATTCCACCACCGACCCTTGCGAAAAGGGCCACACTGGATGCTCCCATAGAGAATCCTGCGAGGACTGTTGCAGCAGCGGAGTTGGTCTTAAAAATAGCAAGGAATATGATATAAAGAATGGAAAGCCCCAGAAGTCCGAGACCGGCCACAGACATCCCCATGACCGTTCCACCATAGAAAGCTAAGGCAAGGGCCTCTGAAAAACCCCGTTTCATAGCGGCAGCAGCAGTTCTTGCATTTGAGCTCGTAGCTACTTTCATTCCGAAGTAACCAGCCGTAAGAGAAAGCGTTGCTCCCACGAGATAGGCGATAGCTGTGGCAAGAGCCATGGAGAATCCAAGCTGAGCGCTAAGACCAATCAAAAGGAGAATTACCACAACAACGATAAATATGCTGATGGAGCGGTATTCTCTTCCAAGAAAAGCCATTGCGCCTTCCTGAATGTATCCCATTATCTGGCGCATTTTCTCTGTACCAGCATCCTTGGATGTCACAAGCTTTGCCATATAAAAGGCAAAAAGTATCGCAATTACAGCTGCTATAGCCGCAATCCAGAATGGACCCATATCTATACCTCCCTGTTAATTTTTTTCGAATTTATAAAATTTATTGCCTTCATCGGGGATTCCTCAACGTAAATTTTTATCCCCTCATATCCAACCGGGAAAACTTCGGTGCGCAGCACCTCAATTTCCTCGTTAGTAAACTCGCTCAAAACGTAGTCCCTGAGCCTTAAACCTTCAGGCCGTCCGATGCCAATCCTGAGACGAGGTACCTCTTCCGTTCCAAGCTCCATAATCACTGACGCAAGTCCATTATGAGACCCCGCTGAACCCTTTAATCTTAACCTCAGCCTGCCAAAAGGTAAATCGGCATCATCCAGAACAACGAGCATCGACTCCAGGTTATTTATTCCATACTGTTCCACAATCTGTTTTACGGCGATTCCGGAAAGATTCATAAAAGTCGTGGGTTTAACCAGCACAAATCTTTCGCCTTCGCCAATGTAAAAATCACCTCGTCCCGGCTTAAATTTAATTTCTTCTCTGTAAGCAACGTAATCAAGAAAGAGCCATCCCGCATTATGGCGGGTGTATGCATATTCGCTTCCAGGATTGCCAAGTCCAATAACGAAGAGCCTATCCAATTACTCCTTCTTCTCTTCCTCGGCTTCTGCTGCACCTTCCTCGGTGGCCGCTTCTTCTGTAACCTCTTCCTCAACCACTCCTTTCTTGGGTGCAAGCACTGTCACAATTGGTGTATCAGGTGGCTCGAGAATTTCAATATCCGGGTCGAGCCCAAGGTCTTTTATGTGGATAGAATCTCCAATTCCCAAATCAGAAATATCGACCTCGACATGAGGGATAGACTTACTCGGCACTACATAGATGGTGAGTTCTCTTGTGATATGCTCTACCAGTCCGCCAAGTTTCTCGCCTTTTGCCTCGCCTTTCAGGATCACAGGAACCGTGAGCTCGATCTTTTCACCAGCGTAAGCAATCTGGAAATCCACATGGAGGGGTTTGCCGTAAAGTGGATCCCGCTGGATCTCTTTGATAAATACCTGCTTCTCTTCACCGTCCAGCTTCACTGTAATGAGCTGAGTCTCTCCATGGATTTCTGCGAGAAAGTGCTGGAAATCCTTAAGATTAACCTTCACGGGATAGTTTTCACCAGCGTGTCCGTAGATGACACCGGGAATATATCCGCTCCGTCTTAGCTTTTTAACTCTGGAAGTGCCGAACTCTTCCCGCTTTTCAACCTTCAATACTCTTGCCATTTATTTCTACCTCCTATATTAGATGAATACTTGACTTACGGACCTTTCTTCGTGGATTCTCAAGATGACATCCGCAAGTAATTCTCCGATTGAAAGGGAAACTGCCTTCTCGGGCCAGTTATCCCCTCTGGGTAACGTATTGGTTACCCAGACTCTCTCAATGGGGCTCTCATCAATAATCGACTTTGCCCCTTTAGAAAAAACACCATGTGTTGCAATTGCACATATATCAACGGCTCCCTTCTCTCTGAGGGCCACGGCTGCTTTTGCAAGGGTGTTACCCGTGTCTATAATGTCATCCACCAGCACAACCCTTTTCCCCTCAACCTCACCGATGATGTGGACAACTTCGGCCACGTTGGGCTGAGGCCTTCTTTTATCTATCAAAGCAAGCTGGAGGTTACCCAGCCTTTTTGCCACGGCCCGCGCCCTTTTCACACCACCTACATCAGGTGAAACCACAATATGTGTCTCCGGTGAAAGCTGGGTGATGTATCTTCTGAAAACAGGGGTCGGAAAAATATTATCCACAGGCACATCAAAAAAGCCCTGTATCTGCTCAGAATGAAGATCGATGGTCAAAACCCTATTTGCTCCTGCGCGCTCAATAAGATTTGCCACGAGCTTGGCCGATATAGGGACTCTCGGCTGATCTTTCCTGTCCTGCCTCGCATATCCAAAATAAGGAATGACAGCAGTTATCCTCGCCGCTGAGGCCCTCTTTGCGGCATCAATCAAAAGCAGGAGCTCCATCAAATTGTCAGCAGGCGGGTTGGTTGACTGAATGATAAAAACATCGTGCCCACGTATATTCTCTTTGATCTGGACCTTTATCTCACCGTCGTTGAAGCGCGAAACCTCAAGCTCAGTTGGCCTGATATCCAGAAACCTCGCAATTTCTTCTTTCAAATACTTCGAAACATTCCCTGATAATAACTTAATATCTCCTCGCATCATGGAAAAAATCTCCCTGGAAGTGCCTTAATTTTAATTGTAGTGGTAGGTTAAATCAATATTTG
>WFZT01000259.1 GCA_015489415.1 Caldifarciminota bacterium
AGAGACATGTAGCACCTGACCCAAAATACGGGTCAGTCATAGCGGCCAAGTTTATCAATAACCTTATGTGGGATGGCAAAAGGTCTCTGGCCCAGAAGATATTCTATCAGGCACTTGAGTATATCGAGGAAAAGACGGGCCAGAACGGCTACGAGGTTTTTGAGAAGGCCATTGAAAATGTGAAGCCGAAGCTGGAGGTCAGGCCCCGTAGGGTTGGTGGTGCAACCTACCAGGTTCCTGTCGAGGTTAGACCGAAAAGACAGCTCTCCCTTGCCATTAAGTGGATTATTAAAGCTGCAAGAAACAGGGGAGAGAGAAGGATGTTTGAGAGGCTCGCAAACGAGCTTATTGAGGCTTCAAAAGGAACTGGCGCCGCTATGAAGATTAGAGAAAACACCCATAAGATGGCTGAGGCCAACAAGGTGTTTGCTCACTTTAAGTGGTGATAGTTTATGGGCAGTGGTGGCACCAAACCGCATATTGAATATGACCTCGAAAAAATTCGAAATATTGGTTTTGCCGCGCACATTGATGCGGGCAAAACCACAACAACAGAACGTATTCTTTACTATACGGGAAGGGTTCATCGAATAGGGGAAGTTGACGAGGGGAGTGCCACCACAGACTGGATGATTCAGGAAAAGGAGAGGGGAATCACCATTGTTAGCGCCGCCACAACGGTTTACTGGAAGGGGCACCGAATTAACATAATCGACACCCCTGGCCACGTGGATTTTACTGCAGAAGTTGAGCGTTCTTTGCGTGTCCTTGATGGACTTATCGTGATTTTTGACGGGGTTGCTGGAGTTGAGCCCCAGTCCGAAACCGTCTGGCATCAGGCCGACAGATACAATGTGAGACGGATTGCCTATATCAACAAGCTTGACCGCCTGGGAGCAGACCCTCGACGCGTGATTAGAATGATTGAAGAAAGATTCAAGGTTAAGACTCTGCCGCTCGAATTGCCCGTCGGGATTGAAAGTTCTTTTTCCGGTGTAATCGACCTTGTGGAACTCAAGAGATACATCTGGAGCGATGAGATTGACCCCACCGGTGAGAAATACCGCACAGAAAAGGTGGAGCTTGAAGGTGAAATCGCGGAGGCCTACGAAGAGTTGATTTTCCAGCTCTCTGAAATCGATGAGTCCATTCTTGATGATTATGAGAGTAACGGCAGGGTGGAGCCCCAGAAGCTTAGAGCTGCAATAAGAAAGGGCACACTTGAGCAGATGTTTGTTCCTGTTTTGATGGGGTCTTCGCTGAAAAATAAAGGGATTCAACCACTGATTGATGCTATTGTGTATTACCTGCCTTCACCACTGGATATGCCACCAGTTGTTGGGATCGATCCCAACACTGGAGAGAGGCTTGAGAGACATCCAGACCCTGATGAGCCATTTACTGCCGTGGTTTTTAAGATTCAGCTTGATAAGCACGCGAATAAACTGTTTCTGACGAGGGTTTATTCCGGAACTCTCAGGGTTAATAAGAAGGTGCTTGTCAATAATAGTGGAGAGATTGGAAGGGTCACACGAATTTATCTGATGCACGCGAACAAAAAGGAGACTGTGAATTTTGCGAGGGCTGGTGAAATAGTGGCCCTCGTGGGATTGAAGACTGCAAAAACTGGAGACACGCTTTCTGACCCGGAACATCCCATTTTGCTTGAAGGGATGAGTTTCCCTGAGCCTGTTATTTCACTTTCTATTGAGCCACGAAGTGCTAAAGATGAGGAGAAACTGGAGACCACACTGAAAGAAATGTCTATAGAGGACCCGACATTTAGAATCGAAAGGGATAGAGAAACAGGCCAGCTTTTGATTTCAGGAATGGGAGAGCTGCATCTTGATATAATCGTTGATAGACTGAAGCGTGAATTTGGACTTGATGTGAGGACCGGTAAACCTCAGGTGACATTTAGAGAAACAATAACACAGCCTGTGAGGCTTGAAAGAGTTATTGATAAAGAAATCGGAGGAGTACGTCACAAGGGCGGTGTTGAAATCGAGATTTCACCTCGAAAGATGGGTGAAGGCAACAGAATTGAGATACTTGCCGAGGGTGTTCCTGCTGAGATTCAGGAAGTTTTGAGGTCATCTGTAGAAGAAGGATTGTATTACGGTCCCCTGATGGGCTACAAAGTTGTGGACGTATGCATTAAAATATTAAAGGTATTATTAGGCGAGGAGTACACTCCCCTTGGAACAAGGCTTGCGGTCCTGCGGGCACTGCAGGATGGTTTGCGTGAAGGTAAGCCTATTTTGCTTGAGCCTGTAGTGGACCTTGAGATTATTCTCCCGCAGGAATTTGTGGGGAATGTCGTCGCTGACTTGGGTTCCAGGGGTGGTGAGCTTGTAAAAATGGAAGCTCTGGGTGACGTCCTGCAAAAAGTGGTTGCAAGGGTCGCCCTGAGGAAAATTTTTGGTTATTCAACAACTTTGAGGTCTCTGACACAGGGACGCGGAAACTTCTGGATGAAGTTGTCTCATTTCGCGCCTGTGCCAGAGGAAGAATTGGAAAAAATCTTAGTATTACAATAAGCAACGGAGGTGTAAGATATGTCTAAGCCAAAATTTGAAAGGAAGAAGCCACACATAAACGTTGGAACGATTGGTCACGTTGACCATGGTAAGTCCACACTGACAAGTGCTATCACAAAGTACCTGTCCTTCAAGGGACTGGCCGAGTACATACCGTTCGATGCTATCGATAAGGCACCGGAAGAGAAGGCTCGTGGAATCACAATCAACCTCGCTCACATTGAGTATGAGACCGAAAAGAGACACTATGCTCACATCGACTGCCCGGGTCACGCAGACTACATTAAAAACATGATCACAGGTGCTGCTCAGATGGACGGAGCAATCCTTGTGGTTGCCGCAACCGACGGTCCTATGCCACAGACAAGAGAGCACATCCTTCTTGCAAGACAGGTGAACGTTCCATACATCGTTGTGTACATGAACAAGATTGATATGGTTGACGACCCTGAGATTCTGGAGCTCGTAGAGCTCGAGATCAGGGACCTTCTGAACCAGTACGAGTTCCCTGGTGACGAGGTGCCTATTATCAGAGGTTCAGCTCTTAAGGCCCTCGAGTGTGAGAGCGAGGATTGCGAGTGGTTCAAGTCAATCAAAGAGCTTCTCGACGCCATGGATGAGTACATTCCTGAGCCCAAGAGAGAGATCGACAAACCATTCCTCATGGCTATCGAGGATATCTTTTCCATCACAGGTCGTGGTACCGTGGTGACAGGAAGAGTTGAGCGTGGAATTCTCAAGCCTGGTGAGGAAGTTGAGATCGTTGGATTCAGAGACAAGCCAATCAAGACCGTGGTCACATCTATCGAGATGTTCAGAAAGATCCTTGATGAGGCAAGGGCTGGTGACAACGTAGGACTTCTCTTAAGAGGAATCAAAAAAGATGACGTTGAAAGAGGAATGGTTGTTGCAAAGCCTGGTTCAATCACCCCTCACAAGAAATTCAGAGCCCAGGTTTACGTTTTGAAGAAAGAAGAGGGTGGAAGGCACACACCGTTCTTCACAGGTTACAGACCTCAGTTCTACTTCAGAACCACAGACGTTACGGGAACAATCAAGCTTCCTGAGGGTCGCGAAATGGTTATGCCTGGTGACCACGTTAACTTAGAGGTTGAGCTCATCGAGCCAGTGGCACTTGAGGAAGGACTCAGATTCGCAGTTAGAGAAGGCGGAAGAACTGTGGGTGCTGGAGTCGTAACCGAGATTATTGAATAAAAATGATTGAAGGAAAAATCAGAATAAAGCTAAAGTCATTCGATCCGGCCCTGATAGATAGGTCGGCGAAAAGGATAACGCTCACTGCCAAGAGAACCGGGGCAGAGGTGTCCGGGCCGATTCCTCTTCCAACAAAGAGGACACTTTTCTCGGTCATCAGGTCACCTCATGTCCACAAGCGTTCTCAGGAGCAGTTTGAGCTGAAGATTCACAAAAGATTGATAGAGATCAGGAAACCTACACAGGAAACCATAGACAAGCTATCCAGACTGGACTTACCAGCTGGTGTAGATGTTGAAATTAAGGTGGTGTAAAAATGGACGGAATAATTGGTAGAAAGCTGGGAATGACCCAGATCCCTACCGAAGACGGCTCAATAACGGCTGTTACCGTTATTGAAGCCGGCCCCTGTTACGTCCTTCAGGGGAAGACCGTTGAGAAGGACGGTTACAACGCGATAAAAGTGGCTTTTGGCGAGGTTCCCAAGAAGAGGCTCTCGAAGCCTCTTCTTGGTGAACTCATTAAAGCCCTCGGTGATGGAAGAGAAACTTATCCGGCTCAGAAAATTACTGAGTTTAAGGTGGAAAACCCATCTGAGTTTGAGCCGGGTAAAGAGATCAAAGTCACAGACGTCTTTCAGGAGAAGGACTTTATTGATGTAACAGGGATTTCTAAAGGTAAGGGATTCCAGGGTGTTATGAAAAGGTGGGGCTTTCACGGTGGCCCCAAAACACACGGCTCTAAGTTTCATAGAGCTCCAGGTTCCATCGGACAGACGACTGATCCAGGTAGAGTGTGGAAAGGAAAGAAGATGGCTGGACACATGGGTAACAGAAGAGTGACCGTGCAGAACCTGCAAATCGTGAAGATTTATCCTGATAAAAACATCGTTCTGGTGAAGGGAGCTATACCGGGTGCAAATGGCAGTATAGTGATTCTGAGAAAGGCAAAGAGACCCAAACCCAACAAGCCTGCAATTTCTGCTCTAACAACCAAAGAGGAGAATAAATCATGAAGGCACCTCTTTTGAATGCTAACGGCGAAAAAGTCGATATGATCGAGCTTCCTGAGGAGATTTTCGGGGTTAAGCCAAAGAAGGCTGTTCTCTGGGAAGTCGTGCGCATGTATCAGGCGAATCGGAGAAGGGGTACTCACAAGACCAAAGCGAGAGGTGAGCTTGCATATTCCACAGCGAAACTCTTCCCTCAGAAAGGTCTCGGCAGAGCAAGGCACGGCTCAAGGTCAGCAAACATTTTTGTGGGCGGCTACAAAGCCTTCGGTCCTAAACCCCGTGATTACAGCTACAGTGTTCCCAAGAAGGTAAAGAGGCTCGCTCTTAAAATGGCTCTCTCTGATCGTGCTATGAATCGCAGGGTTCTTGTGATGGAAAAGGTGGATTTCGAAACCCCGAAGACCAAAAACATGGTTGGACTCGTTGGCAAAATCGGACTGGACAACAAGAAAGTGGTTTTCCTCCTCAATAGCCCCAATAAAAATGTTTATCTCTCAGGCAGAAATATACCTCGTGTGGATGTGAAGCTGGCAAAGGATGTGAACGCAATGGACATTCTCAACTTCGATTATGTGGTAATTGAGAAAGATGGTATCGAAACACTGAAGGAGAGATTGGCATGAAAGACCCAAGAGACATCATCATTAGGCCGATTTTGACGGAAAAGGTTACTTTCCTGAGAGAGAAGCTTGGAAACTACTATGCCTTTGAGGTTGCAAGGGATGCGAACAAACCGCAGATAAAGAAGGCGATTGAGGACCTATTTAAGGTAAAGGTCGAGGACGTGAAGATAGTTAACATGAAAGGAAAGCCGAGAAGAGTGAGGAGAGCCCCCGGTTACACGAGAGCTTACAAAAAGGCATACGTAAAGCTTAAGAAAGGCGAAAGAATTGAAGGATTAGAAGGAGTGTGATTTAAATGGGAATTAAAAAATACAAGCCATATACACCGTCAAGACGCTTCATGAGCACTGTTAACTACAGTGAGCTGACGAAGAAGGAGCCTGAGAAGTCATTAACGATTACGCTTCCGAAGACCGGTGGAAGAAACAACCTGGGGCGTATTACAGTTAGGTTTAGAGGTGGCGGAAATAAGAGGAAGTACAGGATTATTGATTTCAGAAGAGAGAAATTTGGAATCCCTGCAAAGGTTAAATCTATCGAGTATGACCCATTCAGGACAGCATGGATTGCTCTCCTGCAGTATGTCGACGGAGAAAAAAGATATATTTTGGCGCCTGACGGTTTAAAAGTTGGAGATACGGTGGTATCAGGGCCGGGCTCTGAGCTGAAGGTGGGAAATGCCCTCCCTCTCTCAGAAATTCCAGAGGGATGGGAGATTCACAATATAGAGCTCGTGCCTGGAAAAGGTGGGCAGCTTGTCCGCTCTGCCGGAGCGGCAGCAGTAATCCTTTCAAAGGAAGGAAAATATGCCCACGTTCAGCTGCCATCAGGTGAGGTGAGATTGATTAACCAGAAATGTCTTGCGACTATCGGAAGAGTTTCTAACGTTGACCATGAGAATGTGGATATAGGAAAGGCTGGTAGAAAGAGATGGATGGGCAGACGTCCACACGTGAGAGGAATGGTGATGAACCCGGTTGACCATCCCCTTGGTGGAGGCGAGGGTAGATCCAAGAGCGGAAGACCACCTTCAAGTCCATGGGGTCTTGTTGACGGCAAGAAGACCAGGAAAAAGAGGAAACCTTCTGACAGGTTCATCGTTAAAAGACGCACTGCTAAGAAGCGGAGGAAATAATCATGGGCAGATCCATTAAAAAAGGACCCTATGTTGATCCGAAATTACTGAAGAAAATTCAGGAGCTTAACGAAAAGGGTGAGAAAAAGGTAATCAAAACCTGGTCGAGACGCTCTACCATTCTGCCGGAGTTTGTTGGACATACGATTGCGGTGCATAACGGCAGGAAGTTCATTCCGGTCTATATCCATCAGGACATGGTAGGTCACAAGCTGGGTGAGTTTGCTCCAACGAGAACCTATAGAGGCCACAAAGACATGAAAAAGGCTCAGAAAGGGAAGGTGAGATAATGGCAGTGGGAAGAGCGATTTTGAAATATCAGAGAATCTCACCCAAGAAGGTTAAGCCTGTTATGGATTTGGTTAGAGGAAAGAGCGTGCCTCAGGCAGAGGCAATTTTAGCTTTTTCAAAGAAAAAGGCAGCAAGGTTAATTGAGAAGGCGCTTAAAGCGGCGGTAGCTTCCTACACGGAGAAACATCCAGTGGAAAAAGACCAGCTAAGAGTTGTGGTTGCCAAGGTTGATAAAGGACCTACAATGAGAAGAATTAGACCTGCATGGCGTGGAAGAGCTGTGTTGATTAGACACAGAATGTCCCACATAACCATTCAAGTCTCTGAATAGGAGGAAGTATGGGACAGAAAGTTCATCCGATAGGATTTAGATTGGGAGTTACAAAGGACTGGAAAGCCCACTGGTTTGCCGAGGGTAAAGACCTTGAGGCAAACCTTCAAGAGGACCTTAAGATTAGGCAGTATCTGAGAACGAGACTCAAGGATGC
>WFZT01000260.1 GCA_015489415.1 Caldifarciminota bacterium
CATTTCTTTAAGGGCCTTTTCGTAACCCCTTACGCTGTCCACAGTAATGTCGAAAAGAGTCTGGTTAGGTCTCATTATCTGCATATCGCAATGTGGCTTAATGCCAAAAAAATTGACGGGCTGGTATAGCATCTCCTGATGCTGTCCGGTGAGGCAGACAACAGTTTCAAACTCCGGATGCTTTTCAAATTCCCTTATGACAGGGGCAAGTTTGATTGCTTCTGGTCTTGTCCCAAAAGTTATAAAAATTCTTTTCATCGCGAGAAATATTCCTTGAGTTCAGGGAGGTCCACAGGACTGACAAATGTATACCCCATAGCCTGCAATCCCCTTATTACCTTTTTTAACGATTCTATCCCGTAAAAATGTTCAGCATCGGTGTAGTCTGCCAGTGAGGGGTGCCAGAAGAATGAGGCAATGCCATCTCTCACTGCGAGAAGGTATCTGGCATGAGCTATCACGCTGTCCGGTGGTCTCACATCATTTAGATAATTACTGATGTATCCAAGGTTTTCCGGGATCAGGGTTTCCCCATAAATGTCCCAGTAAATTACATAAGGAAAGAACTGATTTTCGTACATAACTTCGTCCGGGGATTCCATGTATAAGGCCGGTCTGTGGTAGTTTAGATTAAACATTTTCCCAAATATAAAAAAGTCCATCCTCGAGGCCGCGTAGTGTGGAACTTCAAAGCCGGACACCGGCAGACCGGCGAGCTGAAACTCCTTTAGGCCCTTCTTTATCCTCTGGTAAACCCACATCATGTTGTCGCCGGGAACAGGTATTTTTGTGTCAAAGTCAAAATACTCGTAGGCGAGAGCCGAGATATTGTACTTTTGCCATGTTGTTATATCCTGCTGATGCGACGTACCATGCATAAAAATATATCCCCCGTGGTTTACAGCATATTTTAAAACTTCTACAAGGCCTTTAGCCTCATGGAGATAAACAACTTTGTCGTTATAGGGATTTTTGTAAATGGGGATTACTGCCATGGCAAAGGGAATATTATGAGAATATAGGTACTTAACGACTTTTCTTAACTTTGAGGGTTCAAGGGTAGGATCAATGTCTTCGAGTCTCACAAGGGCTCTGGGTGGATAAGAATGTTGTTGATTGAGCATATCATGGAGTAAATCGCAAAAAATGGTGTATGGAGTATAAGTTGCAATAAAAGACATAGGGTCACCTGCAACGTACCAGAAATTGTTTACCCGTATGATGTAAGGTATCTCGTCCCTCCTGGGCCTTCCATATCCCCACCATTTTATAGTTGCAATAACCTCTGCTTTTGAAGAGTCGAGAATATGGGTGACAGCTACTTCAGGGTCCCACTCCGGCTCTTTCTTTCCCGGGTAAACCTTAAACCACTTCTGGAAATTTACACCTTTATATGTGACATTTCTGTAGAAGCCGGCTTTACCATTGACAAAGTAACCGATAGACAGGGAATCCATTACGAAACCGAATCGATCCCGCATATTGGCTCCAACTTCAAAAGAGAAGTTGTTTATATTCTTTTTAAACCACACCACAGGTTTTTTATATCTAAGCAGGTCCTTTAAGAAATCTGGATTTATGTAAGAGTTATCCACTTCTCCCATGTAAAAGACAGCATCAAAATTAAAGATATCACCCTTTGTGTACTCATTTGTAGGCTCATGATAGTATATGAATTTAAAGTGGCCAAGTAGATTCTCCAGCTCATACAGATCGAGTACATAGTAGGAGTACTCTGACTTGGGGGATGCAATCGGATCGAAGAGAATTAGTGCATTCCCTTTAATCTGTGACGGTTTGATTACGCTAAAAAGAATAAGTAAAAGTTTAAACATTTTATCACCTCGCTATATAAAACCCAAATCTAAAGTCCCAGTAGGAATTGGAATTGTATGGATTTGGTTCGCCTGATTCAATACCTGCATAGTAGCCCCTGACGAGTTTAGTAAAAAATACCAGCCAGTAAACATATGTCAAATCAATTTCGGGACCGATTTCGGAGAGGTTGTTGTAGTATAATTTCCTCCTGTCTCTTAAGAACTTAAAGTAAATTGAGGGCTCGAGGGTGAATTTCCCGAATTTTTTCTGATAACCAGTATTAGTCTCTATGTCGAGGGTGACGTTGTTATCCACACGTTTTTCATAATTTACCTCTGAATAGAGGGAGAAAATGAGGTTTCCTAATTTGCCCATAGAGTGAATCCAATCTTTGCTCAGGAAAGCCAGAAGCTGGTAATTTGTTCCTTCCATCACGGGCTTCCATATTTTCACCCTTTTGTAGTAACCATAATAGGCGAATACGGATATAAGATAGCGCCAGCTCCAGGCAAGTCCCAGGTAGGTGAAGATATGGTCGTCTTCGTAAACATTTGTTCTTCCAGACCTCGAGTCGTATAAAAACCGAACACCCGCAAGAGGTTTTATCCCCCAGAGATTACCCAGATAAATGTTGAGCCTTGTATCTGAATCGACGAAATTTTCACGTGCGGTGTAGTAGGTGCCCCAGTAAAAACTGTATGTAAATGGTGTGTAGTGGGTGGTTTCAAGGTAATGGGTCATCACCTGACGAATGCTATCATTCAAGGTCACCTTTAGCACCCTTTCCGCTATTTTGCGTTTTTCCTTAACATTGTCCTCGTAGAGGTCGAAAAGGGTTAGCAGAAGGTCCTCATTGTAGGGAAATTTTTTCAGCACTTTTTTAAACATCTTTATGGCCTTGCCGGTTTTACCGATCTCGAGCAGAAAATAGCCATAATCCGTGTAGTAGTAGGCAGCTGCAGGCTTGAATTTCATCAGCTTTTCGAAGAAGTATTTTGCTTTTTTATAGTACTTCCTATTCCAATAGTAGTAGGCTGAGTCTCCATAGATACTGACAGAATCAGGATTTGAGGCAGCTTTGAAAAGTTTTTTATAAATCCTCACTGGGGGACGCCTTAAATGAACGTTTTTATAGTACTGGGGCGGTGGAACCTCCTTCAATGGCTGTGGGGTTTGAGAAAATATTAAAATAGAAATGAAAAATCCTGTCATTTTTTAATTTTTTTAAGTGATTTCCTTTTTTGTCGAGAAGGAAAACCTGGTTTCTCGGGGTTAATTTGTGATCCTGGAGTAATGGTCTTTAAACGTTTTCTCGATCTTATAATTTTTTTAAAGCCAATGACGATGAAACGCAAAAGTGTGAGTGCAATGAAAATACCTATTAGAACAAGCGGGATTATGATCAGGAGTTTATAGTAATTCTGCAGGAAGAAATACCTCATATCGAACTTGGCTTTTTGCGGTCCCCAGTAACTGGTGCGCCTCGTCAATTTGCAATTCGTTATGTCACCCTCCGTATTCAAAGTTGCAAGATTTCCATAGGCTGCATTTAATTTTTCCGGAGATCTAAAAAGTTTAACAAATACTGATGCATTTTCTGGAGTGCTATAAGAGAGATAAAGGTAAGCATTTCTTTCTTTGCCAACATCTTCGTAAATGAAGGGTTGGGGGGCTTTGGCAGGATGGAAATTCCCTATCATTACGGCATTTTGTGATAGTTGTCTTATCCCATTGAGCGTTTCTTCTGTGAGGAGAGGAACCTCTGGAAAAACCTGCTTAGACCCTATAAATCTGAGGAATTCAAGATAAATCTTAAAATTATTCTGGTTTAACTTATCCAGCACAATATAAGTTTTCTTTTTGTAAGGAGAATAGCCAAAGGGAAAGGCATAATATTTCAAATAAGCTAAATTAGGCATTTCGATTATCCACTTACGCGTCATTTTGAAAAGAGTTTTAGGCAGGATTTCTACCCATAGTAAAGATGAGTCTTCAAGGGGTACTTTGGGGACGGTTTTAAATTCAAACTTGATTCTGTTCTCAGGTTTTAGGCTCTGCCAGGGAATAACCACTTCTTTTCCTGAATCTGAGCAAGGACCAATATAACTTTCGTCAAAGAGCAATTCCCCATCTATCGTGATTTTTAATTTACTCTTTCGAAGATTTACGAATTGGGAAGTTTTCATATAAAGTCTCATAATCTGAGAGTATGGGAGAAAATTCATACCTGGGAGAAATCGAAGCGGTAAATAAAATGTATTTTTCCCCCCGTAGAATTTAGCAGAGCCTTTATATACGTCAGAAAAGTAAAAATATTCGGGATCCTGTCCAAGAATGATGGGTTTTCTATTGAATTTTATAAATCCGGGTTCTATAAGCTCTAAATTCGTGACGAAGTCTTTACCCCTTTCAATGAGGGCAATAGCTGCATTCAAAACCGCATTGTCTGAGTTTCCAGTGATAATAAGTACCGGGTAACCATTCGCGTTATTGGAAGTGATGATTATCCCCATATCATCCGGAATCTTTGCCCCGTTACTTTGAGCCCAGTAGTAGCTTGTATCACTTTGTTTCAGGATTAACTGTGAGGATAGCCTTATCACTTCCTGGAGAGTTGGATCAAAATACTGCTCATCTGGCGTACCAACAATTATACTTATACCTTTACGGATACTCCCCACGTCGTTTGTGATATCTATAATGGGGAAATCTTTCTCAGTGCGTGAGGCAAGGTCCTCAAGAATGTATGATAAGCCGACAGACGTTACAGGACTAAGTTTTTCTGGCAGCTGGAAATATACAATTCTGTCCGGGTTGTAGTCTTCACTAAGTATAAACTCTGGATATCTACTAATTATGTAAGGGGTGGCAAGGTAATTTATCAACCCCTTTATGTACATGTTGTTAATGTCAATATAACCGATGCAGTTTGTAGCAAGTGATTTTAAAGAGACAGATATTTCGATAACGGTCAAACTTTTTAGCAAATACGTAGGAATTGGCACAGTAAGTTCACCACCATGAGTGTCAAGGTTGAAAAAACCGATAAAATCTCCATTAACGGCGAGTCCTAATTTAAGAGGGACTTCGCAGTTAAGTACACTGTAATCGATAACAAGGTAGGCCTTACTGAATGATTCTGCTGAATAAGTCAAATGGAAGCTCCGCTTGGCATAGTCATTGGGTAAATTCAATCTAATAAGAGATTTCGTACCCTTTTTATAGAGAGTAAAATCACGCCATGCAAACTGAGCATGTACTACACTTGAGGATAATATTAAAAGTAAAAAAAATCTAAATTTCAGATTCTCCTCCTTGTGAGTTTTTTCCCGATTTTTTTGAAATGAGGAGTAACGGAAGTGCCAAAGATTTCGTCCATCACATCTTTAAATGATATATTGGATAGGTCGTCAAAATTGAGATTTTCTAACTCTTGCCATAGGCCATTATTTTGTTCTACCTCAAATTCATCAAGGCCACTATCTTTTAATTTCTTTGTTAATACCAGAAGCTTGGGTTCCGCAAAAGATTCTACAAAGTATCTAAATTCTGATTTTGAAATAATTGTGGGCACAACAACTTTGCCCAGTTTTTCCGAAACTTCTTTTATCAGCTTATCTGATGGAGGTTCAACAAATCCCACTTCTATAAAGTTTTCAGTCTCCCTCAGAGGCAATAAGTGATTCTGGGAGATGAATTCCCCACCAAGTTTCTCAATTAAATGCTGAGGCAGGTCATCTGGTAATTCTTCAATAAATTCAAGTCCCTGCTGAATGGCGAGAAATTTTGAAATCTGGTCCTCAGACAGTAGGCCCATTTCAACGAGGATTTCCCCAAGCTTCCTTTTTGACTTTTTCTGAATATTAAGAGCGTGCTCAAGATGCTCCTTTGTGATAACCTTCTGCTCAAGTAAGAGTTCACCAAGACGTTTCTTGTAAGCTGTAAGCTGCTCCGTCCTCGGGAATTGATGGGTTGTTTTAGCCCATGTAAGTGGTTTATTGAACACTTTATAGGCGATATACCTAACGAGCGCGTTGTAAACAGCAAGGAAATTTATGAGATTAAGCCATGGAACTCGTAATACACTGTATAGCCCTTGCTTGAATCCATAGATCACAGTAACGGCATAAACTTTCATAAGCAGGCGCTCGAATAACATTACGGTGTTGAAAAATATAACCCACCAAATGAAACCTTCGCCAGGAATGAATCTTGATAAGTTCCACCCTGTATGAAGGAGTTTCCCAAGTAAAACGTAAGTCCATCCAGATATAAATAAGACATTGGTCAAAAAACTAATTATAGATGACCATACACCCTTACGGTCTTTATAAAGGTAGAATTTGTCTATTGCTTTGCCACGCCATTTGATTTTCTCAGTTCCCTGAAAGATTATTCCCAACATCCACCTTGTTTTCTGCCTAATAGCTGCCGAAAACTTAAACGGGAAGTATTCTCTTGTTGCAATAAAATCATTTTTGTACTCAAAATGTTTACGCAAAAATCCAGGTAAAATTTTTATCCATTTTGAGTGTCGTTTTACCCGAATCACACGTTTGAGTAGGACCTGTTTGCCGCCGATATCTTTGATATGTTTGCCTACTACATAGTCTTCAGTAAGCGAATCAGTATCAAAAAGCAGATTGTTTTTCTCCTTCGCAAGCCTTTCGAGAATTCTGCGTGAAAAAGCTGTTCCGACACCAGCCGATGGAACAAATCCACCAAGAACATACCTTACATAAATTTCTTTTAAATGGTGCTCTGCAAATTCATCCATATAGGTGCCAGCAGTGAAGTTCCTGAAAGGTACCTCGAGAGAGAAAACAGGAATTTGAATCATGTCATACTCATCGGCAAGATAGTTGACAAGTTTTAGCGATAAAGGATGAATAATGTCTTCTGCATCGTGCATGAGGACAACATCAAACTTTTTACCGGTATTTTGCTCGTATTTGAGCATATTCTGATATATCCAGTTTAGATTATCTGCCTTATTTGTCGGTCCGTCGTGTGGTACCAGTGCCATGTGGACATTGGGATAAATTCTTTCGACTTTGGCCACCTTCATCTTAGTATCGAAATCGTTGGGATAGACACCAATGAATATGTGGTAATTCGTGTAGGCGATGGAACTTACATTGTGTTTGATCATGTCTTCTATAACTTCTGCTTCACGCCACGCAGGAAGAAAAATGGATATGGATTTTTCCGGTACATTACCAAGTTCCTCCAGATCAATCTTTATTTTTTCACCATTGATGGTTCTTAAAATGAAATACAATATATCTGAAAAGAGGTCATCTAATCCTCCAATAAAAACGCCCCAAATTGTGATATACACGAGTGCGAAGATTATTCCATGCATGATATTATAAATTTACCTCAATTTTACCATTTTTAACAATGTAGTCAAGCCTTTTAAGATTTTTTCTTGCGGGACCGTGGATGACGGTTCCATTAATAGTAAACTCACTACCGTGGCAAGGGCATTTAAAGATACCTGCTTCTCGATCATATTTCAGTATACACCCAAGATGCGTGCAATGTGAGCTATAAACCCAGTAAGTATCATTTTCACGCCATACAATAACGCCATCTATTACTGAGGGCTTTGTGCTCACCTGAGCCATAGGAATACTCAATTTCTGGCGCTTTTTCAGCGAGAATGAAATAAAATCCCAGATGAGTTTTCCACTTATTAAAAAAATTAAGAAACCAAATATGCGGGATAAAAAATCACGTCGATTCATTCTTTACAATCTTTTTATTCCTAAATCATTCTAATCAGGAAAAGTGTGAATCTTTCACCTATATTGGAGTACCGACCAGAAAAATCTTCGAAATTATATACGTTAGCCCTCCGAAAAATCTATGTTTGTGCTGGAGAACAAATATTTGTTAATAACACAAAAAATTAGAAATTGGCCTGTTGATAAATACAAACTAAGATACTTATGAAACCCATGGAATTTCCACAATAAAGGTCAAATACACCTCTTCTTATTGCCCATGTTTACAAAAATTCTGATTTATCTATTTCATGAAAATGATTTTTCGCCTTAAAACAATTTTCCCTTTGTGTGTAATAGATAGAACATGTATTCCCAGAGACAAATTTTTGATTGTTATAGAACTACTTCGGGTGTGAATCTTCTTTTCAAGTCTTCCATCAATACTATAAATATTTGCTGTGAATCCATCAGTAAAATTTGAGGACACGGTTACCTCATGCCCTATGTTTTGGCGAAGAGTTACTATTGGGAGGCTGGTTTGCTCTTCTATGCCAACAGGGGTTACGGTAATTGAGCCCGAATCCACTGTTAAAGGGATCGAGTCTGATACTGGATCAAGTAGATAGCATCTATCTATGTAAATGTTTACTACGGTAGTGGTATCGGGATTGCCCACCAGAAATTTTATATAAAAAAGAACTCCACTCCCCACTGGAATTGATCCACCCCACATAGAAATATTGATCGTCAAATTTGTAGAGTCATAGGTGAAAGCTACGCCCCAGTCACTTATGAGGTCACCGGGAACAACTTGAATAGGATGTATTAATGGAACAGTTATAGATATCCAGAAATGGCCTGCAGTAACAGAGTCTGAAGCATTTATGTTGCTCACGAATACCGGATAGTTTAAAGTATCTCCTCCAGATGCTGTCATCTCAGGTAAAGATATATTTATTGTGGCAAACAGGGGTAGCGAAATAATAAGAGGTAGAAGTAATTTTTTCATGATTGTCTCCTGTTTTAAAACGGGGCGGGGAGTGATGAAATCACTCCCCGCCCCGTTCTCTTTTAATAAAACACACCCTTACCTCAGGATAACCAGCTTTGTGAGTAAGTTCGCCTCGGAAGATTTAACCCGTACAAAATAAACTCCCATTGGAAGGTTACCGACATGTAACCTACTTAATGTTCCATTCACTTCTTTCGCCACTAACCTTCTTCCATCGATAGAATACAACTCCACCATGAAACTTCCCATTATCCTGGAATTAAAGTACAGAGAGCCTTCACGATAGTTAACTCTCAAGTTGTTTATATTTGTATTGTAAACGTAGTATGTATTATCGAACCCCGCTTTTTTGATCAAAGGCCTCGCTTCATAATCGGATTTATAGTGAATGTCAAAAATGTGGCCATTTATTTTGCCATTTACCGTTACAGCTGCAATTTTAATCACTCCTTTTCCAATACTATAGTCGTAAATTAAGTCCGCAGGAGCACCCGAAGCCTTAGTTATTCCCGTGATTGTTACAGATGGATTATATTTTATTTCTACCGTAAATCCGTGAGCTAAACTTTTCACGTATACTTTGGAAACGGTTCTTCCAGGGGTAAAGTCTTCTACTTTCACAACGGGTGCTTCACTGGAATTTCCTTTCTTGGCGTAGTTCCCATCCACATCTCCCAATAAGTAACCGGTGAAATCTGCATTCGTTACATTAGAAGTAAGATCATTGTAATCTTTCCAGTATGGATAGAAGAACCAAAATCCTGTGTAATTATCGGCAACGTGGTCAGGTCTTCCAACAAGGTATGCAAGAATCGATCTTACATCATTTTCGTTCAGGTTGTTTTCACCCACTCCCTGATTAGGGACATCATAAGGACTGTGAGCAAAATGACTGTCCCCCTGCTGTGTATTTGCTACTCTTTTCTGATTGTCACTTAAAGAACCACCGCCCGCCAGAGTGTGAGCTACAAGATACGCGTCGTAAACGCTTATAGCAGAGTTAAAAAGACCACTGTCTTTTTCGACATAAACAGTATAGTCGTACCCCTGATTCAATCCAGAAAATAAAAATGTTCCATCACTTTCAGTGGTATCTACCGCAGAACCTATATTGCCACCTTCGAGATAAACATACGCCTCAGCAATGTGGTGCCCATTCCATGTATCCACATGTCCCAATAATGATACTGGTTGAGGACTCTGGACATGAATTGTCTTAGTAAGATCAGAACTTCCTAACAGTTGACCGTTATTATCGTATGCTTTTACACGGATGTGTAGATTTGTCTGTACCCCATCTGTCCATCCGAGCTGAAGGAAAAAGTAAACTACCAATGGGTTGGCATCATTGGTACCAGAAGAGAAACTACCGCCTGTAACTGCATAAACACGCGCATCTACTGGTGGAAATCCGCCAAGATTTCCAAATTGATCCCAGAAAGATGTGTCCACATACGCACCAGCAGCAGGGAACATCCACCTATTTGGATCTGAAGGAATTAGATTATCGTACCAGTCCCGTGCCTGACCATGCCACATGATATGCGGATAATCTTCACCGTTATAAAAATAAGCAACATCTCCGTCATCGACGTACAGCGAGCAAACAACCGATACGACGTTGTCACTGGAGTTAAGTCCTGTCCAGATAATGGAGTCCACCATCACAGAGCCAGGAGGCCCTGTTATGTCCCCGGAGGAAATTGTTCCGGGGAATGCACCATACATTGTCCCCAGTAAGAATACCAGGGATGCAACCACCACTTTGTTGGCCTTCATTTTTACCCCCTTTTTGTCCTTTCGGGCAGTTTATTTTCGATATTTTTAACTTATAATTCTTCAACCGTTAAATGTCAAGTACTTTTAGCCTTCGTTCAAAAATGTTTAAATCACTGTATTTTCCAGGGGAAATTTTCCACATTTGTTAGACCGTGGACTAAATTTTACCGTATAAAAAACGGCCCTAATGACTGACTATTTCCATTTTTAAAAAGTCATAGTAAGGTGAGAGGGGTTCCGTTTAAAGCTAATAATTTGAGGTTTTCCAAACATGCTTTGAGGTACTGAGCCTGTTCTAAAAATCTCAAATCCATTAATTTTTGTTGAAAAATTTGCCCCCCACCTATTTCCTCCCCCCACGCACTTTGTGCGTGGGGGGAGGTTAGGAAGGGGGAATTTTCGAATACACTCTGAGGCACTTGATTATGAGTAGTTGCTAAATTAAACTGTTTCAGCATGTTTTTCTTCATTCTTATCCTCACTGCCCTCAACTCTCAAAATGGCTGGTATTATCTCTACACCATTGAACCAGATTCTACAGAGCAGAGCGTATATAATCCGGAAATTGATAGCAGTCAGATTAAATTATATGGTGAGAAAAGAATTTCTGTGAGCACCAGCTCTGACGGTGGCTTCAAGGTCTATCAGGACCTGAGCCTCTCCATTGGTGGAAAATTGGGGAAATACGGTGAAATAAACGGAATCATCAATGACAACAGTGACACCCACCTGGGGTTTGTATCCAAGAACCTTGCGGGATACAGTGAGGTTTATCTCAAATACACCTATAAAAATTTCACATCCAGATTTGGAAGGCTTGAATTTGACGCACCTGGGATCTCAACTCCTTTGCTTGGTGGAGCGATTTCGCTGGGAGTGAAGGGTGTGGCCGGGGATTTCGCCGCAGGCGAAATCCCCGGCCACACAAAATCCGTTTCCTTCACCGATATCACCAACCCCAATATCCCCCTCAAAATTACCTCGAAAGGCGAGTATATCGTCGAAAACACCGAAAGGGTCTTCCTCAATTCGCGTTCCCTCAAACGAGGTGAGGATTATAGCATTGATTACACAGCCGGAATAATTTACCTCCTGCCCGGACTCACCATCACACCTGAAGATGTGCTAAGGGTTCAATTCATTTCCACAGGCTCTCTTGGTAAGAGGACGCTAAAAAACGCAGGAATCAGATTTTCTGCATCGGGGCTCCGCGGGCGTATGCTTTTTACGGAAACTTCAGATGATGCCCTATACTGGGAGCGTGTGCTGGGCAGGGATGCCCTCTCAATATTGAAAAATTCAACTGGTCTTGCAAAGATTCCCGGATGGAAATACGTGGGGAGTGGAAACGGAGACTATACCCGCGAGGACAGCATTTTCGTATATGAAGGGCATAATCAGGGGGATTACACTGTCAACTTTTCCTTTGTCGGAAATGGAAAAGGTGAATACGAATTCAACGATGCGGGCGGTTACTTTGAATTTGTCGGGACAGGTGGAAGCTACACACCCTATATTTTCATTGAGACACCTGCGAGAGAAAGAAGGTTTTACGGTGAACTCAGGGCAGAGAAAAATGGATTTTTTACTGAGAATGTGCTCCGGGCTTCAGAAAATACTCCAAACATTTTTAACTCATCTGGATTAAAGAGAGACTTTAGTGGAATATGGAGTGCTGGCTTTAAAAATTCATGGTTTTATGCGGATTTTAGGTATTTCAGAGAAATTGATTCCCTCTGGATGTTCAACCGGGATAATCTCCACGGTGATGGATATTCAATCGGGGCAAAATTTGGAAGATTAGGAGCGATTAAACCTGAATTTTTCTACGCTCGTATGGGTGAAAATTTTCTTGGAAGATTAAGAATCTCGGGCACTTTTATTACTGATTACTCTCTTTCAGTGTGTGTGACCGATACGGATAAAATCTACAATGGTGAGGTGGGCTATGAAATTGGGACAGGCAGGATTTCTCTTGGCTATGAAAAATACGAGGGCAGGTCCCGGAGTTATCAGGAGATTAAAAGTGGATTTTCCTATCAAAATTTCTTTCAACTGGATTTCAGCGAGAGGCTGAGGAGTGGGGGGACAGACAACATCCTGTCCATTGGCTTAGAGCGCGGCAACACGAGCCTCTCGTACCGAATGGTCAGAGTAGGGGAGAGGGACAGAGATTCGCTTTACCACGCACTTTATTTCACGAGTGAGGGAATTAATCAGGGAGTTTCGTACTCGCTGAGATTACTTTACAGGGATGACAGGTATCAGAGTCTGAGCTACCGATTTGTCTATGTAGGGGATGGCAACGGGAGCTTCTCCTACGATTCGACAACGGGCAGTTTTTACAGAGACCCGCTCGGGAGCTATGAACGGGAAGTTTTGCCCTATTCCA
This sequence comes from Caldifarciminota bacterium, assembly GCA_015489415.1. Taxonomy (GTDB): domain Bacteria; phylum Hydrothermota; class Hydrothermia; order B15-G9; family WFZT01; genus WFZT01. The sequence continues at coordinate 12,734 of WFZT01000260.1, forward strand.
CTTCAAAACCCGTGAAGAGCGTCTCGGCTTCCTTTTCCCTGGGATACGGTGTGATTAGCGTTGACCTATCGGGTGATTCGAGATTTTCAGATATGCGAAACCCTTTGATTTTTAGGGGAAATTTTAACCTTCGGGCGAGTCCGGGCAGATGGTTTTTAATCTATTCACGAAATGAAAACCTCTGGTCAGATGGGCGGGAGAGTTACCAGATGGCGGATATTTCGCGGAAAATGAAGATCACAGTGGGAGCCTCGTACGAGGACTCAAAGGAATTTATAGGATTTATCCGCAGGCGATACAGGATTTATACGAAGTCGGGGCTCGGAAAAGACCTTTTGCTCACCACAGGTGTTTTTTACCGCAATCTGATTTTTAAAAAGATTTACAGCTCACCTGGCTTTAACCTTGACCTTGAATTCAAAAAGGGCATCGGAGACCTTGAGCTTGGGCTCAACGCTGGCATTTCTTATTCAAAAAAATCGCCTCTTGTAGAAAGTGGGATGATAGGAAATTATCGGCTGGTACTTTCGCGGGAGATTTCCTCAAAAACCATCCTGAGTGGTGAGATTTATGGTAGAGTTTCAGAGGGCAGAAACGTTTACAATGCCAGGGCCACGGTTTCATTTGAGTTTTGATAGAAATTCTTTAAATTTCACGAAAACCTCTCTTGCCCCGAGTTTATGTATGCAATCAAAAGTGCCCAGTGGGCATTTTTTCTTCCAGCAGGGCTGGCATGGTAGGCCTTTCCATGCGTAAGCGTGTTTTTCACCTGGTGGAGTCCAGGCCTCCGGCAGTTCTGTGAAAAAGAGGCTGAAGGTTGGTGTTCCCTGGCTTATCGCAATATGCTTGGGACCTGAATCTGAGCCAAAAAATACACCGGCAAGACGCATTAGTGCCCCGAGCTCAAATAGGTTCCTCGTTTGCGGGGCAAGTTTTACATCACCACAATCTAAGAGATTCTGGAGCTCAGGTGTGGGTCTGCCATCGTTTACGAGTAGCATGGGAAAAGAACATTTTTTGTGAAGGAGCCTAAAAAATTCGCAGAATTTTTCAGGCTCCCATCTGCGATGCGGCAGGTCAAATCTTATGTGTGAAACCATGAAAAACCCGCTGATCCCTATGGATTTTAATTTTCTCTCCATATCCTCAACAAAATGCTCCGGGAAGGGAAACTCCAAGTCTATTGACTGTTTCATGGGGTCAATGCCAAAGGGTCTTAAAAACTCCAGCCTGTGATAGACGGTATAGTGAATCTTACCAAAGGGAGGAAAGACATGGACGTTGTAAAACTTGGCCCTTTTCTTTTTGTAGATTCCCAGCCGGTATTTTGCTCCTGTTAATCTGGCGGATATTACGCTCACGGCGTTGCCCTTCAGGTCTATGAAAACCTCAGGAGAGAGTTTCCTGATTTTTAAAATTTCTCTGAGGGAAAAGTTCGTCTCACTGACCCTTTCATTATATCTGAGTATCTGGATTGCAGGCTCCCTTGAGATGTAGATGATTTTAGATTCCGGGTAATGCTCGTTGAGTGACCGTATAAGCGGGGTATCGAGTAGAGTGTCCCCGATGGCACCGGGCCTGAAAATTACGATAGTTTTTAGAAAAACCTTTTCCAGTTCTTGATAAGATTCCACAGTGAAGTTGTCTTTTTCAGCCTGCCAAAGTAAGGCAGGAGTTTCAGCAAATATTTGATTTTTCCGCTTCCGTACATAGCGCGGACAGCGACTCTGGATATATCAAAGACCTCTTTCTCGTAAGGATACCACCATAGCTGGGAATCTCTTGAATTGAAATCCTCACTCACAAATTTTATGTTGGTGAGCTCGAGCAGGCCAAATCTGCCATGAGTTCTTCCAATCCCTGAATATTTCACACCTCCCCATGCTCCTTCTGGCTCTCCGAAGCTGAAAACGTGGTCGTTTATGGTGACAGTGCCGGTTTCAATCTTACGCGCGATCTCTCTTGCGAGGGATTCGTTTCGAGTCCAGATTGATGCAGTCAGGCCGTATTTCGAGTCGTTAGCAAGCTTAACAGACTCGTCAATTTCTTTAAATTTCATGATGGGTAACAACGGCCCGAAAGTTTCATCACGCATGGCAAGCATCTCATGGTTTACATTGGTGAGGATTGTCGGCTGTAAGAAGAATCCTTTTTCACCGACTCTTTCCCCTCCGTAAACAATTTGAGCCCCTTTCTCCCGGGCGTCTTCAAGGTGAGCTTCCACAAGCATTCTCTGGCCGGATGTTGTCATGGGGCCGATACTTGTGTCAAATTCCATGGGATTTCCCACCTTTAGGCCCTTTGTGAATTCGACAACACCATCTAAGAAGATGTCATAGATGTCTTCGTGAACATAGACACGCTCGATGGATGCGCAGGTCTGGCCCGCGTTCATAAAGGCTCCCCACGCGATTCCCCTGATTGCACGCTCCAGATTCACATCAGGAAGCACAATTGCGGGGTCCTTTCCACCGAGCTCGAGGATAACCTTCTTGATCCCCTCTGATGCGAGGGCCATCACCCGTTTACCTGTTTCAACCGAGCCTGTGAAGAGAATACCTCTGGTTTGGGGATGTTTTATGATCATTTCACCTATAGATGCCCTGCCTGTGAGTACATTGAGAAGGCCCGCAGGTGCCCCTGCTTCGTGAAATAGGTTTGCTATGGTCAATCCAATGGCAGGTGTGGTGGATGATGGCTTTAGAACCACTGTATTTCCGACAAAGACTGAGGCGACGACATCAAGAAAGGGGATGATAAATGGGTAGTTCCACGGGGAGATTACGGCCATCACTCCAAGTGGTTCAAATGTGTAGTATCCCTTTTTGTCGCGGAAAAGAGCCTGCCAGTATTTGATTTTAAAATCTTCTAAATAGACCCTGCCGCGATTTATGTAAAAATCCAGTGCGTCAATTGAGGGAAAGACTTCCACGGTAAATGCTTCGGCAAGGGGCTTTCCCTGCTCCTGTGCTATTACTTTTGCCACCTCTTCGCTATTTTTGAGAAGGACGCCCTTGACGCGTGATAGAAGCTCGATTCTCTCATCAATTGTAGTTTCTCTCCAGGATTCGAATGCCTTTGAGGCAGCTAAAAAGGCCTCCTCAACATGGTTCCCATTAACTTCCTGTATTTCCAGGAAAACCTCACCGGTTGCTGGATTCAGGGATTTGAAGGTTTTCCCGGTTGTAATCCATTTTCCATTTATGTATGGCTGTGTGAGTATCATTTTAAAAAGTCCTCAAAGCTGGATTTTTGTAATTTTCAAGGAAAAATTTGACAATGTTGTCAACGTAGGAGGTAAGTGGTGGAACTGTTATACCCAGAGGGCCAAGGTCCTGCTGGGTGTTTGTGGAATCGTAGTGTACCTTGTGAATAAAATATGGTGTTGCCTCGTAGGGAACACCAAAGGCCCTTGCAAGTGGTTTAATTTTCAGGAAAGCCTGGACGATGGGGAGTGGAATTTCACCCACCGGCTCTTTTCCGCGAATCTTAATTGAAAATAGACGGTAGAGCTCGCGGGCTGTGAAGGGGGATGGGTCGGTCAGGTGGTAGGTTTTGCCGACTGATTTTTCCAGTCCGGTGAGTGCAACTGTGGCTTTGATGATGAAATCCACAGGGACAAGGTTCACCTCGGCCTCTCCTTTCCCAAGGTAGGGGAGTGGGATAAATCGAGGAACCTTTTTGAAGAATATCATCACGTAGTAGGGGCCATCAAATTTGTCGGTTTCACCGGTTTGAGAGTCTCCGATAACGATGCCCGGTCGAACGACAACCGTGGGAATCTGGTCCTTATTCTTCTGGACAATCAGCTCTGCAAGAAACTTAGTGTGCTCGTAGTGATTTTTAAAGGATTGCTTTTTGTCGAGCTCATCCTCATATACTGTCCCTCGTCTTGTTCCTGATACATAAGCTGTGGAAAAATAGACAAACTTTTCAAGGCCGCTGAGCTTTTTGGCAAATTCCACAACATTTTTTGTGCCCTCAACGTTTACTCTGTAGGCTGGGTCAAAGGGGACGGTGAGGTCATATATGGCGGCAAGGTGGAAAAGGTGGGTTATGTCGGATTTGATATCCTTTTTTATTCCGAGGTTTTCCTGTGTAATGTCACCGGGGATGATTTCAAAACGGCTGTCAAAGTTCTCGATCTCTCTTCGGGCACGCTCGAGCATGCGGGGCTCAACCAGGAGATAGACCCGCTCATAATCAAATTCCTTGACGAGGGCTTTTATCAATCTTTTCCCGATAAACCCCGGAAAGCCGGTAAAGAACAACGCACCCATGCTTTTATTATAGGGGTAAGTCAGGGATTTTCCATTATTCTTTCAGCCCACTTCGCGAATAGCTCTCCACAATTTGCTTCTGGGCTATGAAGAAGAGGATTAGGAGTGGCAGGATCGTAATGGTAGAAGCTGCCATGAGGGCGGGATAGTTTGTGGTCTCACCCTGCGCAAAGTACGCGAGTCCCACCTGTATGGGCCTCATTTTATCTGAGTTTGTAACCATCAGGGGCCACATAAAGGCATTCCACGAGCCAATTACATCAAAGATAGCTATGGTAACGATAGCCGGTCTAACAAGTGGTATCACAACTGAAAATAAAAACCTCAGCTTTGAGCAACCATCTATGATGGCCGCGTCATAAAGGTCTCGCGGGATACTTCGCATGTGCTGCCTCAGCAGGAAGATTCCAAAAATATTAACTGTCCAGGGAACGATAAGGGCGTAGAATGTGTCAATCCAACCTAACTTTTGCACAATGATGTAGAGGGGGACGACATACACAGGAATTGGAACCATCATCAGGCTGAGCATGGCCAAAAACATCTGCTCTCGACCGGGAAATTCATACCAGGAAAAGGCGTATGCAGCAAGGAGTGAAGTGATTAAAACCCCGAGTAGTGTGAAAAGAGAGACGATAGTGGAAACATAAATGTACTGTGGGAAGTGAACCTTCTCCCACACG
>WFZT01000261.1 GCA_015489415.1 Caldifarciminota bacterium
AAATACTCAGTTACGAGGCCGATTGAGCTGGAATTCAAGAACATCCCTGCTGAACTTCAGATTGTAACTAATCCTCCAGAATCCATCATGGTAACAATGAGGGCTAAAGGCAAAACTTTAATTGAGCTCAAATTCTTTAAACCCGTTGCCGTGCTAAATCTATCTCGTGCACGGGAGGGGAAGAATAGATTTGTGATAACACCTCAAAACATAAAGATTCCAAACGACCTGAATGTCGAGATAGAAGACATTAGGCCTGCGTACATAGATATCACCCTTGCAAGAAAAGTGAAGCGTAAAGTAAAGGTTGTTCCTCTCATTACGGGTTTGCCGGCCGATGACTTTGCCGTTAGCGAGATAAAGGTGGTTTATCCGAAAAATGGCAAAGTCACCATTGAAGGCCCAAGGATATGGCTTCGGGGAGTCACTCATGTCTTTACAGATTCAATTCCCATCTCCAGGCTAAAAAAGGACTCGGTTTTTACTGCGAAAATCATTCCACCACACAAAGGAGTTCTCGTTATCCCGGAAACTGCTCGGGTTTTTATAAATCTTGAGAAAAAAGCCAGTGCGTCGATCAAAATCCCTATTAGCTTCAAAAATGTCAAGAGTAATTATAAACTTGAGGCATCAAGTTATTATCTCAACGTTTACATCTCAGGTGCAGAGAGTGTTCTTAAAGATAGCACCAGGATTTCTGCATCCATAAACCTTAAAGGTTTTCCGCCCGGTGATTATCTCCTGAAGCCGGTTATTCAGAAGCCGCCTCTTATAACAATAGACTCAATCACACCATACGAAGTTATGGTGAAACTTAGAAAACAGGGAGTAAAATACCCTTTTAAATAATGGAAAATTTCTGACTTTCGTCGAGCCAATCCTTTCAAAGAGTAACGAGTCCCAGGTTTTACCCGGAGTAATTATTCCAATCGGCTGTAGGCCTTTCTTCCCTCAATAAAAAGGTCATTACCGTACATATCAACTGCCACGATTACCGGGAATTCTTCGACGTAGAGTTTTCTTATTGCCTCAGGGCCAAGGTCTTCATATGCGATGATTTCGACAGATTTGATCCTTCTTGCAAGGAGTGCCCCTGCTCCGCCAACGGCCTCGAAATATACAGCTCCATATTCCTGCATGGCCTTTTTGACCTCTTCACTTCTCTGGCCTTTACCTATCATTCCTTTTAGGCCGAGTTTTAGGAGTGGGGGAGTGAAGGGGTCCATTCTGGAGGCCGTTGTAGGACCTGCTGAACCAATAACGTATCCTGGTTTCGCCGGCGCGGGGCCCACATAGTAGATAATCTGGCCTTTAACGTCAAAGGGCAAATCCTCCCCCTTTTTAATGAGTTCCATCATCCTCTTATGAGCTGCATCACGAGCTGTGTAGATGTAGCCTGTAATTAGCACCCTATCTCCGGCTCTCAAGCTGGCAACATCCTCATCTGTCAGAGGAGGGGTAATAATTTTGTAATCGCTCATTTCCATTGACTCCTAAAGTATGGCCGTCCTGTGCCTGTTTGCATGGCACTGGATATTAACTGCCACTGGTATGGATGCAATATGACACGGATAGTATTCAATGTGAACATCGAGAGCGGTTGTCATTCCGCCGAGTCCCATGGGGCCGATCCCTATTTTGTTGATTTCTTCGAGTAGTTCGAGCTCAAGCTGGGCGTAAAATGGGTCTGGATGTCTCTCGCCCACCTTTCTGAAAAGCGATTTTTTCGCCAGTATTGCCGACATCTCGAAATCGCCTCCAATGCCTACTCCAACAATAATTGGCGGGCAGGGATTCCCACCGGCATCTGTTACAGTATCAATGATAAACTTCTTAACACCCTCAATTCCGGCAGACGGAGGTAGAACCACCGCTTTACTCATGTTTTCGCTTCCACCACCTTTGGGCTCAAACATTATCTTCAATTTGTCACCTGGCACAATGTCAAAATGGATCACCGGTGGAGTATTGTCGCCTGTATTTACCCTGCGAAGTGGGTCTTTAACTACAGACTTTCTTAAGTAACCCTCCACGTAGCCTTTTCTTACACCTTCAATTAGAGCATCTTTCAGGTGTCCACCTTTGATTCTCACATCCTCTCCCACCTCAACGAACATAACAGCCACTCCGGTGTCCTGGCACATAGGGATGAGCTCATTTCTGGCAATTTTATCGTTTTCCAGAATCTGCTTGAGTACCTCTCTGCCCACCGGAGACTTCTCCCTCTCCAGGGCTTCCTCGAGTGCCCTGTACATCTCCTCGCTTAAATATGAATTTGACTCGATAGCGAGGTTTTTTACGGTCTCAACCATTTTATCGTACTCAATCTCCCTCATTTTACATACCTTCTTATTCGTTCAATTTTTGTTGTTTTGCCTGTTAAATTGTCAATTTCGGCAAAAATGCCTTCGAGTCCTATTTCTTCCTTGGATGGTTCGTACTTGACAGGCAACTGAGTGATAAATCTCTGAATGGCAAGCTCGCTTTTGATGCCAATAACTCCTCTTAGCCCTCCTGTCATGCCAAGGTCAGTAATGTAACCGGTACCATCTGGAAGAATTCGCTCATCCGCTGTCTGTACATGGGTATGTGTACCCACCACAAGGGATGCCCTGCCGGAGACGTAGTAACCGAAGGCCTGTTTCTCCGCCGTAGTCTCAGCATGAAAGTCCACGAGAACGATCCTGTTCCTATTTTTCTCATATATCTCATCAAATTTCCTGAATGGACAATCGAGATTTTTGATAAACAATCTCCCCATGAGGTTTATGACAGTAATGGTGATCCCGGTTTCTGTCGTGTATTCGATAAAACCTTTCCCCGGTGCTCCCGGTGGGTAGTTGGCTGGTCTCACAAGAGTTGGATAGTCATCGATGTATTTGAATATTTCTTTTTTGTCCCAGATGTGATTGCCACCTGTCATAACGTGTACGCCGTAATTCAGAATTTCATCGAGAACCTTCTTTGTGACTCCAGCCCCTCCGGCGGCGTTTTCAACGTTTGCGAGGATTATATCGACGTTGAACTCATTTCTGAGGGTTGGAAGGAGTTCTCTAAGTGCTTTTCTCCCTGGTTTGCCGACAACATCACCGATAAAAAGAAGTCTCATTAAAAGGTCCTTTCATGATTTTGAAAGATTCAGGGGGGCGGCGCCCTTCGGGCGCCGCCCCCTCTAAATAATTATCTCGCATATTCAACTGCTCTCGTCTCACGAATAACTGTTACTTTGATCTGACCGGGATATTCAAGCTCTTCCTCAATTTTCCCCGCAATCTCACGGGCAAGGTCAAATGCCTCTACATCTGACACCTTATCAGCTTCCACAATAATTCTGAGTTCACGCCCTGCCTGAATGGCATAGGCTTTCTCCACACCGCTGAAGCTTGTAGCAATGGATTCGAGTCTCTCGATTCTTTTGATATATGCCTCGAGTGACTCCCTTCTCGCTCCTGGTCTTGAGCCTGAGATGGCATCAGCGGCCGCCACTATAACCGCATATGGTGACTGAGGGTCAACATCCTCGTGGTGTGCGGCTATAGCATTTACCACAAGGTCGTTCTCACCAAACTTTTTGGCGATCTGTGCACCGATCACCGCGTGAGGTCCCTCGTAGGTATCGTCTGCCAGTTTTCCAATATCGTGGAGCAGACCTGCCCTCTTTGCGAGGTCCTCTCTCAGACCCAGCTCTCCTGCAATTATGCCTGAGAGCTTTGCCACCTCAATTGAATGCTGGAGCAGATTCTGACCATAGGAGTAGCGGAATTTCATTCTCCCGACGTATTTGACAAGCTCCGGATGAAGTCCTGCAATACCGAGCTCGAGCAGAACCTCTTCGCCCAGCTTTTTGATGTAGTCATCAAACTCTGCCTTCACCTTTTCCACAACCTCTTCAATGCGCGCAGGATGGATCCTACCGTCCTGCATAAGTTTCTCAAGGGCAAGTCTTGCAATTTCGCGCCTCATAGGATCGAAGGCTGAAAGCGTTACAGCCTCGGGTGTATCGTCAATTATGACCTCAACACCTGTTGCTGCTTCAAAGGCCCTGATATTCCTGCCCTCACGTCCGATGATTCTCCCCTTCATGTCATCTGAGGGCAGAGGAACGACCGATACCGATGACTCCGCTGTGTGTGAGGTTGCACATCTCTGGATGGCGGTGGCAATGATTTCCTTTGCCTCGCGCTCGGCCTTTTCTTTTGCCTCTTCACGGATTTTGTAAACAAGCTGTGCCGCCTCGTATCGAGCCTGCGCCTCCAGGGTGCGCATGAGTTCCGCCTTCGCCTCTTCTCGGGTGAGGCGAGCCACCTCTTCTAATTTTTTAGCCTCTTCCTGGATGAGCTGCTCCAGCCTATCCTCTTTCGCCTTGATCCCGCGCTCCCGCTCCTGCAGGGTCTTTTCTAAATTTCTCAGTTCCCTCTCTTTCCTTGAAATACTTTCAGCCCTTTTGTCTAATTGATTTTCTCGCTCGTCAAGGGCTTTCCTTTCCTTCTCAAGTCTTCTTCTCTCTTCGTAGGACTCGCGCTCAAATTTACGCTTTTCGTTGTACCAGTATTCTTTTGCCTTGACTTCTGCGTCTTTCTTTATTCCATGAGCCTCTTTTTTCGCCTCTTCGATAATTTTTTCAGCGCTACCCTGGGCTTCCTCAATTTTCTTTACATACTGCGATTTGAAATAGAGCAATCCTGCAGCAAATCCAATGGCCAATCCAAGTATTAACAGCACAATGGAAACGAACATCATTTTTCATCAACCTCCTTTCTCTTTTTTAGTTCCTTCTCATAGCCGATATCTGCTGGCTCAAATATTTTCACGCCTTTTAGATTCTGCGGGAGATAATCCTGCTCGATCTCCCCTTCATGTCCATGAGGATATATGTATCCTTCGCCATGTCCAAGTTTTTTTGCACCACTGTAATGTGAGTCTCTAAGGTGCTGAGGGACTTCTTCCCTCGGATAGTTTTTCACGACTTCATGAGCCTTTTTCAGGGCTCTGTAAACGGTATTGGATTTTGGTGCAGTTGCAAGATATAAAACAGCTTCCGAGATTATCAGGTCCCCCTCGGGCCTGCCCACCATTTCAAAGGCTGTGAGTGCAGATGAAGCAACCACAAGCGCCAT
>WFZT01000262.1 GCA_015489415.1 Caldifarciminota bacterium
GTTTTGCAGCTAACGGAGCCTTTATTTATGCGCACTGACTCGCTTTCAACTGCACTTGCTACCGCTTACTATAGGATGATTTTTGAAGGCAAGCAGCCTAAAAGCGTGCTATATGCATTCTACCGTGCAAGGTTGATGGCACTTAAATGGGCAGATGAACTGGTATTAACTTACGAGACAATTGATAGGTGTCTCACCTGCAAAGATGTGGATCAAATTATAGATATTATACCTGAGTTGAAAAAGCTTGCAGATTTGCAACGACCTTTCCAGCCCGAGGTTATCGATGCATTTAAGTTCCTTTATAACATAGCAATCGATATAAGAAGGTTGAGTCATGATACATCCCAGCTGAGCAGACAGGATAGAGGCGCGCTTGCTCTTGGGAAGCTCAATAATGAACTTAAAAAGCAAGCCTATGATCTACCTGAGCCTGAGCGGAGGTATTTTCTAGAAATCGTTTCACACTGGAGGGAAGTAGTCATAAGGGAAATTTATGAAATAGCCAAAAGGCGCATGCTCAAACCCATAGAAAATCCTTATCCTGTTGGGCCTCCTGTTAAAGGAGGTGCGTTTAAAGGCCGTGAAGAAATATTTCGCGAGATAAAAAGCCACTGGAACAAAAAACAGGGTTCTCTTGTCCCGATTCTGCTTTATGGTCACAGGAGAATGGGTAAGACATCTATAGGAATGAATCTAAAAGAAAAACTTGGCAAAAATTACATAGTGATCTATTCCTCTGCCCAGGGATATAGTTCAAGCGAAATCGAATTCTTGAGATACATAGCAAGAGCGTTTCGGTATGAGATGGGGGTTAATATACCAACTCTGGAGAGTTTCAAGGAGTCACCGAGGTCGAGATTCGATGAAGTCATCGAAAGTGCCAAAAGAAGTCGAAATGACAAAATTGTAATTCTGGTGATAGATGAATTTGAAGCAATTGAAGATAGCCTTAGAGAGAGGAAATTATCTTCTGACTTTTTAAACTATCTTTATAGTGTCTCCCAGAGGAATTCAGAGTGGCTTGGTCTGATGCTTATAAGTGCACATAGTCTTGAGGAGATGGCGCGCGAATCATGGGGCCCGTTTGGGGAGAGTATTAAAGCAATTAAAGTGGAATACATGAAATACGATGATGCTAAGAATCTTATTGAAAATCCGACAAAAGATTTTCCTGTAAATTACGATCCAAAAATAGTCGATCGGATAATCCAGGTTACAGGAGGACAGCCGTTTCTAATCAACGAGATATGCCATGAAATGATAGAAGAACTTAACAGGAGAATTGAGATAGAAGAACTTACTGATTATCCGATACTTGATACAGATTATCTCAAAGTTGCTTTAAATAAAGTGGCTCATAATAGGGGAGATTATTATTTCCACGCACTCTGGTTCCAGATGAGTGAAGACGAAAGAGACGCCCTGCGCGTGTTGAGTAACTTGATGCTAAAAAAGTTGGGCATTGAGGCAGAGGAATTTCTACAAAAAGTTTCTTCAGAAATGGGAAGTGACGATGCTATTCAGCCATGTGTAAAGCTGGATGAGATTTTAACTGAGATGGGATGGGAGCGAGGTAAACTTGAAAGTGTTTTGCAAAAACTCAATTCTCGTGGTGTGATTAAACCTATGGACGGAAAATGTGATCCATTAAAGAGCTGTAATATCGATTCTTCCAAGAACGCTAAGATTCCTACAAAAGCATGCCTATGTTTTTGCGTTGCTCTGATGATACCATGGGTCAGCATAACAAAACCATGGATTTTTTAGCCTTTTGACCATTTGCCGTTTGGTTTGTGATAGAAACTTTTTGAAATTTAAACCCCTGTTGGTACACCCAAATTTAAACCCCTGTTGGCACACCCAAAGGAGAACTATCCAACAGCCTGTGAGAAGATTAACATCTCGATCTTTTTCAACGCAAAAATTAAAAACCAACTTGCCTATACTGTAAGACAAAAATGCATCTCCATAAACATCTGCCTGAAACCGAATGCCTTATAGCGTTCATGAATGACCGCAAACATTGCCTAATGGCGGCGGAATGCGAATTGGGATGATCAGTTATGCAAAGAGATTGAGACGGGTTTATAGATCATATCTTACCGTTGACACAGCAGTTATGTCTGACGCCACAAAGTAAACGACATATAGCCGCGGGCGTCATCACTCCTCTAAAGAACTGCATCAAATGATAATGTTACCAAAACGGAGGCAAAGTATGCATAAAAAGCTGCCTATGCGCTTCTCTGAAATGCGCAAACATTTGCTCCTTATGAAACCTCGCTACCAAAAGGCCTCAAGAAAGACATATCCTCCTCGATGAAATGCAAAAGGTCACAGGTTTCCACCGTAAATCAATCATACAACTGATGAACGAGCCTTCTCTCACCACTGAGCGCAAACCTCGCACTTGTGAAATGAGACTGGGTATGGGATAAGCGTCAAACGCGCCGTCCAAAATCGGACTGAGAATTAAAATTTAAATTTTTTGAAACACCGGATTTGTCATGAACCATAGGAGCATCAAAGGCACACAGAAGCAGAGGCATCTATCGTGCGCCTCTTTGCTCTTGTCATCCCCGCAGCCTGAAGGCCCGCATTCATCCTTCATCGGCTTAACCGTGTCGTGCATTGAGAGTTTACGGATTGCATCTTCAAGCCTTTCTGTTCCCCAATTCAGCTCATCTCGGAGCTTATCGAATGTGACACACGGCTGAATCAACCTCCCGCTCCCTTTCTCCACGACGAGATCCAGCAGAGATTCGAAATTCGAGGTGTTCAACCGCTGGAGTATCAATCTGCCAAGTTTTTGAGCCACAATCCTTTCGTCTTCAGTTATCTGATTCCATAGAGCTGAGAAGTAGTAATTTGTTCTTTCATTTGCGACTTCTCTGAGAGCGATTTTCAGGTATTCGGCGCCCAATGTCGGGTATTCCGATAGCTCACGCCTGCGAATGCGCCTGTTCAGCTCCTCAATCATGGAATGACACACCTTGTTGATGAGGAAAGGCTGGCCGCCTGTGAGTTCGATGATCCTTTCAATGATCTCTTCATCGTAATTGATTTTAAAATCCTCGACTGGATTTGTGATAAGTTCCCATGCGGCATCGTGAGCCATAAAACCAACTTTTATGGTCAAAACGCTGCCCCAGAAGGGGTCCCAATAGCTTCGCGTCATTTCCTCCAGTCTGTGTGAGCCCACGAGCATAAGACCGAGCCATTCCCCGTTTTCCTGCGATAAGTTCCTCAAGTAATTCACAAAATCTGCGTTAATCCTCTTGTCCCGAATTGCATCCTCGATCTCCTCAAACTCGTCGATGACCATAATGACGATCTTGCCGTTCCTCTTCTCTCTGGCCTCTTCAATCACATTACCAAACGCCCCCCTTACAGCTGTTTTGAAATCGCTTAGTTGAGGCACCTCTATCCCCATTTGCCTCTTAAACGCAGAAGCTATGTGATATAATAGAGTTAATTCGTTCTCCCCATACCCCTGTGCCGAGGAATATACTGGCATGTAGTCTGCACCGATGTGTTTCTCCGTAAGGTTCCTTGCAATTGATGTCTTCCCCATCCGCCTGTGTCCATAGAGAAGAATGGGGACGAGTGTGCTGGTAGAAGGGTTCCAATAACTGGTTATTTCTCTAAAAATATCTTCTCTACCCTTGAAAATTTGACCTGTAACCACCTGTCCCACGATGTATGGATTGGGGACTGGCTCCAACTTTTCGCCCTTAAGGTATTCGTAGGCTTCTGACGATATGATTCCCTGCCATCTTTCGAGCGCTTCAATGAAGTAGCGAGCCTCTGGTTCCGCAACTCTTTCCTCAACAAATTTTCTAAGCCCTTCAATCCTCCCGGCTGCGCTTACCGCCGCCTCGTGCTTCCTGACCATAGCCGTGGCGTGGTGGATCGCCCTGGCATCAACGGCGATGTCGTGCAGTAAGGCAAAAGCCTCCATAACCTCGGGCTGTAAGGGATTACTGAATTCTCTATATCTGGCGATCTCAGGGATCAAACTCTCGATATTTTTTACACTTTCACACTCCAGCGCCTTATCGAGCGTTTCGTATGTCCAGATGAGCTCCTCCGCCCCTTCGACCTTTTCACCCGCTGCACGATTAAATGCGTAAATGTGATTTCCCGGCCTATCTTTCTTGAAAATCATTGCGTAATAAGCTGATGCAAGGTCTGAAACCACCGAGTCGGATTCATCCCTCAACAGTTTTGTGAGCCGCCAGACCCATTTATCTTTTTCAGGAGGCTTAAGCCCCAGCTCCGATAATAAAATCTCCAGTCTTGTGGGGTTCATCAATAACAGCGGGAAAGCTGGCTCTCCCCAGAAACCGTTCTTTGCACCCAATCGCATCTCTCTAAATTTTTTAAGGATGTCCTTTCGAGGGATATGCTTTACGAAATATCTTTTAACTCCTTTCTGGAATACCCATCTCTGGAACGGGTTGAACGCCACCTCGAATGCGTCTTCTAATCCCTTTCTGAAGTTGTTTTTCAGGCTCCTGTAAAGCAAGATATCGCCCCCAAAAAGCGGAAAGACGAGGTATCCGTTGAACCTGGACAAAGGCGTTCTTACTCCAGATAAAATCGCAAATGGCATGGCGATCAGCCAGAGGATCCAATCCACAATCCTTAAAACGCCAACACTCCATGCCACACCCTCTGCTACACCCAATGCCACAACCCCTGCCACACCCACTGCCACACCCCCTGCCACACCCACTGCCACACCCACTGCCACACCCAATTCCACCCCCAGAAGAGCACAACCCCAGCAAACTTCTAAACCTGAGACTTGTAGAATTAACAGGGTGACAGGTGTAATCAAAAAGACAACGGGAAAAGACAACAATAGGGATAAAATTGCCCGGTTGATTATCGAAATTTTTTGTCCATAGTCATTTTCGAACTTCTCCCATGCTTGAAGATAGCGGTAGGGGCGGAAGAACAGCCAATACACCGTCGTAAACGGATCCTTGAAATGCCTGAACCAGATTTTTAAGATGTTTCTCATCTTATCGATAATAAAAGCTTTATCAGGCCATCAAGGCCGAGGTAAGCGGCTAAAAAGCCCACCGCAGCGGATAGAAAGACCAGCATAACGATGAATATACAGAAATGACAACCGGATAAAGGCAAATCCGTATGGAAAACTTTTGAGACCAGGGAATAGAGCTGGTCATCGCTGATCATAGCAGTCCCAAGAAACCCGATCAGGAACAGAGAAATACGGCTTAACCACTCTTTGACTGGACCAAGGACCACTCTGGCACGACTGGGTTCTGGTGGCTCGTAGATGCTTGTCAGGTGTTCATAATATTTTTCCCACGATGTAAATTTCCCCTGAATCTTTGGGTCATCCCGCCATTCACCAAATGCGCGGATTGCAAGATTGACCCTGCGTGGAGAGCCATTTGTCAGTTTATAAATCTTTTCTCCGACCTCGGGGTTGATCCCGAAGTTCTGGACATACTTCTTTACCGTTTCAGGCCCGAATGGTTCAATCCTTTGAATCTGAAAGATGTTGTAAAACGGCGATGTGAAGCCGGTATCTTTGCTCAATACTCTGGATGGTTCCTCGCGCATGGAGATTACCAGATCGAACTGCCTGCTCTGGGCAAGCGACCTCAACCAGTCCCTGAAATTTTTATCGAATACTTTGGGAAGTTCCCTGACCTTATCGAATTCATCGAGTATGAGCACAACTTTTTTATCGGAAATCGCCCTCTCGAAACGGGTTTTAAGCTCGCTGTAATCTGCCGATTTATCAACGGAAACACCCAATTGATCGAGCATCCGCCGAACAAGCCTATCTTTCTTTTCAATTCCCTGCAAGTCGATATAGATGACCTTCCAGTCCTTAAGTATCTCCCCGGCTTCTGCCTTCATGTAAATCTGCCAGAGAACGGAAGATTTTCCAACTTCATGCTCACCGATCACAGCGATGTCGGCGCCATTTTCTATGAGCTCCACAATTTCCTTAATCTCATTTTCGCGGTCAAAGAAATAATCACGATTTTTCACCACCCCTGAGAGCGGGACGCGCTTATAATCAAGAAACATGAGGTTACCTCCGACGGCTCAGATTTTCTAACATGAACACACCCATGTCAATAACTCCAGAAGCCTGTCACAACCACACATCACACCTTCACACAATCCCTTACCTAATACTCCGGCCAGTATTCGATGTTGCCGCCTTCTATTTTCAGTGACCTGTTTTTGAACTCAAGCTCACATTCCAGCTTGATAGGCGGCGAGATCTCGCCCCATTCCGAGATGACCACAGGCCCTCTTGAGAAGATTTCCAGCTGAATTTGCCGCTTCTCTCCGGGTTTCAATGTCCCTTCCACGGTCTGCATGGTGTAATTCTTTGAGGATTTTGGGGATAGTTAGATTTTAAATCTGACATCTCCGAACCGCATCGTAGGCTGGAGTTCAAATGTCTTTCTGGCGGGCACATCATACAACGGCACAGAGGAGATGCTTCCTGAGATGCCACGGAGAAATAGAGTCACGAGGTCAAGCTCTTCCTTCGATTTAACTTGCTTCAGATAATTCTCGTCATACCTGCCATTTACCTTGCTGATATTCAGCGAATCGATAACATCTCCGTTTGGTGAGTAAGCCTTCATTGAAAGCGAATCGCCGTTTACATCGACCACTATAAAATGATGGACAGATGCCGTTTTTGCCAGAAACTCGCTCTGACCGACATCATACAATTCCGCTCCTGCTCCACCTGTCGTGATGTAAGTTACAGGCCAACCGCCTGCATTGGAGGAACTTATGGGATAAAACCTTTCGTAGATGTGGGAATGTCCGGCAAACACGAGGTCAACATAGTATTGCTGGAATAGTTCTGGCCAGATTGGCCGCCCCCATGTAGAACGATGTCCGCCGAAGTTGTAGCATGGTCTGTGCATGAAGACGATTTTCCACTTCGCCTTTGTTTTTTCCATATCCCGCTTAAACCAATCTATCATCTCGGCGTCATCGGCATGGCGGTAGTCGAGGGAAACGAAATGCACCGTGCCCACATCAAACGAATACCATAATTCCCTCCAGTTTTTGTGAGGGTAAAAGTAAAATGCGAACAGCTGACCGCCATCACTCTCGCCCTCATGATCACCTAAAGTGCTTACAAATGGGATGTGACTTAGGTAAGGATCAGCCACATTAAAAAATTGTTCTGCCCATTGGGCTGAATCTCCGCCTGATTCCACAAGGTCGCCCATGCTGATGATGACATCTGGCGAAAACTTCTCCACCTGCCGCATTATCGCAGAGAATATCTCCTTTTGGGAGCGGCTGTCGCCCATCGCCACGAACCGCACGGATGGACGGTCAGGTTGCACCGTGTGAAAGAACGAAAATGGAGTCAGAGGGTTGCTTTCGACAGTAACCCTGTAAAAATACTTTGTTTGAGGCGTCAAATCCTTTAATCGGGCTTCGTATAGGTAGCCTGTTCCGTCCTTTTTACCGATCAGAACCGCTTTCTGCTTGTTGGTTAGCGCTTTATCCCGTCCGTATTCCACGAAAAACGGATATTGCCTGTCAGCTTCCCATCTGACGGAGATCGAAAAAGGTGATATGTCCGCCAGATACGGCCCCTTTGTTATCTTCTGGCCATAAATCCCCTGAACGATCGTAAGGAGGATTAAAACAATGGCCGCCATTCTCCTCTTCATCCCGCAATCGCCTCCTATTTCAAGCTTAATTGTAAGCCTCCAGAAAATTATGTTCAAAAACACCTCCGCCATGTATTTCACACATTAAGCAAATGCCTATAAGGAAACCGCTGACATGTCGTGCTGTCCAGATCCAATCGTCAGATGCCCAATTTTCGAGTCGCCCCTCCTGTCCTAAGGCGGCGATAAAATCCGATGGGGAGAGCTTGACCTCTCCATTTATTTTCGACTATCAAACTGAACTCCAACAACTTATGCGTGCAAGCAAATTCGTTGTAGAACTTCACCGACAGCGGTATAATTTCCAGCCATCTCAGACAAACCTAAAATCCAACTTGCGAGGTGTGAGTCATGGAAGAGCGAATACTTTTGGTGTCTGGTCTGATATTTCTGCTTGGCCTCGTTTTCTCGAGGATACTCGAAAAGGTGAAACTGCCGGCTGTCACATCGTATCTTATCCTCGGAGTTATCCTCGGCCCGTATGTGCTGGACATAATTCCTGACAACCTGATGGGCTCCATGTCGTTGATAGCTGATACCGTGCTTAGCATGGTTGCATTCTCGCTTGGTCAGGTTTTCGAGGTTAAATCGTTGTCCCGCGTCGGCAAGAGGGTTTTCCTGATCTCATGGGGGGAGGTAATCGGTGCGTTCATACTTGTCACCGTGGTCATGAATGCGATCGGCGTTCCGCTTTACGAGGCACTTCTTTTCGGTGGAATAGCGCCTGCGACTGCTCCTGCCGCAACGGTTATGGTCATCAGGGAACTCAGAGCGAGCGGCCCGTTCACAGAGACGCTGCTGGGAGTTGTGGCCATCGACGACGCATGGGGCATCATGGTCTTTGCGCTTGCGGAATCTGTGGCAAAAATGCTGCTGCGGCACGGCGGTGGCCAGTCCGAGGTGCTGATTTCGCTCCTGCATGCGACAGTGGCCGTTATCGCAGCGCTTGCGCTGGGGGCCGTCGTCGCTTTCCTTTTCAAATGGCTGTCA
>WFZT01000263.1 GCA_015489415.1 Caldifarciminota bacterium
ATTCCCATTGACATTCTGATGGCGTCAAGGTCGTTTGTTGCATGGGCCATAATGTCACCCGTCTTCATCTTCATGAAAAATCTTGCGGGCAATTTTAATATGTGCTCATAGAGCTCGTTTCTGATACGCTCTTCAATGAGCCTTGCGGTTCGGATGATAAACCATCTCCAGAGGAAGCGAAAAACCGCAATAATCAGGGCGAGTCCAAGTATGATGAGGGCGTATTTAAAGAGTCCTGAGGGCGTAACTCTACCAAGTGCAATTCTATCTATCACCCTCTGGATCACCATCGGGATGACAATCTGAGTCCCATCCACCACGAGGAGCATCAGAATACCGATGAATACGTTCTTCTTGTATTTCAGCAGGTAAGAAGCTATATCCCTCATCAAGGTGAAGGATAAATCAATAAATTCACACAATCAAGAATGGTTCGAGAAACGAACTAATTAGCCAGCCCCCAATAATACAAAGCTTTCATATTTTAAAATCTTCTTAAATCTGGATAGTCCGGGACACAAATTAGTCAAGGTGAGAGAATTGCTCATGCGAGTTTACAAGCGCGTGGGAATGGAATCTGAACTCTCACAGCGGAAGTTACTCTCCAGGCAATATAATGTAAACTAAATCTTTCGAGTTAAAGGCTATTACTCGTAAAAAAACTGATGCTAAAAAAGCTCGGTAGCTTAGACTTTCTCTGCCTCCAGCAATCTTATTACTTTCCCGGCAAATGTCCATTCCTTGAAGTTGTCGAATCCAAACCGCATGAGAAAATCTTTAAGGTTTAAATTAACAAACTCCTCGGCAAGAGGGCATTCAAGTTTGCGTATAAAAAACTTCACATAAAACGGAGATTTGTCCAGATCAAATTCGTTGTAATCAAAGATGTAAAATTTCCCTCCTGATTTCAGAGCTTTTTGAACATTTGCCACAATTTTGTCCTTGTCGTAATCTTCAAATCCATGGAGAACAAACGAAATAAATGCAATGTCAAATTCATCTTCAAAGGGGAGTGGCTCCTCAATGCGCATGTTGATAAACTCAGCCTTTGGATAGTCCCTGCATTTCCTGCGTGCCTTTTTTATCATGTCCTCATTTATGTCGAGTCCCACAAAATGGGCATCATTACCAGCTCTTTTGAGCATATAGCAGGCATTCCTGCCTGTTCCACTTCCAAGGTCCAGAATGCTTGATCCCTCTTTTATGTCCATCAAAGAGAAAACCTTCTTGAGCAGTCTTGGATACTGCCCCAGAGTAAGTATGTCAAGCAACTGGTCGTAAAATTTTGCTTCAAAACCTTTTATCTCAACTTTTGATCTTGGTGAGCCCATGATTTTTCTCCTCAAGGTGATAGTAAATTACCATAACATCCGAAGTCCTGACCCCCGGAATGCGCGAGGCGGCCCCGAGGGTTCTCGGCTTGAACTTTGAAAGCTTCTCCTTCGCCTCATTGGAAATGCCTTTAATTTCATTAAAATCAAGGTCTTCGGGTATTTGGATAGCCTCAAGCTTCTCAAATTTTCTTGCCTCGGCCATCATTCTCCTGATATAACCCTCGTATTTAACTTCTATCTCCACCCTTTCAATAATCCAGAAAGGTAAGTCCCTTCCCTCTCCAAGCTCTTTGATGTGCTCGTATCTTATCTCCGGCCTCTTTAAAAACTCGTAAAGAGTTATGGAATCACGTATAGTTCCCTTCCCAAGCCTCTCAAGTATTTTATTAAGCCTGGAATAATGAACCCGCGTTCTCTTCAGCCTCTCGATTTCCTCTTCCCACATGCGCTTTTCCTCAAGGAACGCCCTCCATTCAGAATCTTTTATTAATCCAAACTTGAGGCCATAGTGCATAAGGCGGTCTCGGGCGTTGTCACTCCTCAAAATCAGTCTGTACTCTGCCCTCGAGGTGAAAAGTCGGTAAGGCTCATCGGTTCCTTTTGTCACAAGGTCATCAATCATAACACCAATGAGAGATTCTGACCTTTTTAGATAAAAAGGAGTCCCGCCTGAAGCTTTGAGGGCCGCGTTTATTCCCGCGATAATTCCCTGAGCTGCCGCCTCCTCGTAGCCCGATGTTCCATTAATTTGACCGGCGAGAAATAATCCCTCTATCTTCTTTGTCTCGAGCCAGGGATGAAGTTGAGTAGGAACAACGTAATCGTATTCTATCGCATATCCGGGGCGCAGAACCTTAACTTTTTCCAGCCCGGGAATGGAACGGAGCATCTTTAGCTGGTATTCTTCAGGAATTGATGTGGCAAGTCCGTTTAGATAATACTCAAACGTGTCCCGCCCGTCAGGCTCGAGAATAACTCTATGTGAATCCTTATCCGGGAATTCAACAAGCTTTACCTCGATGGATGGACAGTATCGTGGCCCCTTTCCGACAATCTTTCCGGTAAACAGGGGGGAGCGAACGAGGGATCCTCTAATTATCCTGTGAGTTTCAGGAGTCGTCCGGGTGGCATAGCACACAACCTGGTCAAGCTCGAGAACAGGATTCCGAAATGAAAATCCACGTGGAGGCTCATCGCCATACTGTGGTTCCATGACAGAAAGGTCCACTGAGCGGATGTCAATTCTGGGAGATGTGCCAGTTTTGAATCTTCCAAGCTCAAGCCCCAGAGATTTTAAAGATTTTGATAGGTCATTGGCAGGAAATTCGCCCGCCCGACCTGCCGGGTAAGAAGTCAATCCGATCCAAATCACCCCACCGAGGAAAGTCCCAGTTGTCAAAACTACCGCACCGGCACGATATTCAATTCCCGTTTTTGTCCTGACTCCGATAACCCGTCCATCTTTGACGAGGATATCAGTAACCTCGTGCTGCATTATGTGCAGATTTTCCTGATTTTCTACCACCCTTCTCTGGCGAATCCTGTAAGCCTTCCTATCGGACTGGGCTCTCAGTGCCCAGACAGCAGGTCCTTTTTTGGTATTGAGCATTTTAAACTGAATGCCAGTCTCATCGGCCGCCATGCCCATCTCACCGCCGAGGGCGTCAATATCCTTGACGAGCTGACCCTTAGCACTTCCACCGATTGCTGGATTACAGGACATCTGACCAATTTGATCAAGATGGAGGGTAAACATAAGGGTTTTTGCTCCCATTCTCGCTGCGGCAAGGGCAGCTTCTATACCGGCATGCCCCGCACCAACCACAATCACGTCATAAGTTTCGGGGTAAATCAGGTTCATTGCTTAAATTATAAAGCTTCTAACGGTTTCTTACGATTGAATACTCGTCGTATTTTTCCTTTAACTTCGCAAGGAGTTCCTTTGTCCTATCATCGTGCCTATAGCCCGAGGCGTATGGAATTTTATCCTTGAATCCTGCTTCGTAGTTGAGAGAAAGCATGAAAACCTCACGCAGATATTTCCCTATGATCGAGGCAATAGTGATGGGGAGATATTTCTCGTCTCCGTTTAAGATGAAATAGGCATCAAACTCCCTGTGTGGTAACCTCAGCCTGTAGCCAGAGATATCTTTCTTTTCCATAAAGGTCTCCACAAGCTCAGCGCCGCTCCGGAGGAAAAAGTTTTTACCATAGAATTTTGTCCCGCCGATTTTGCCCATCATAGCAACATCAAAGTCATACTCCATTTTCCATAGCAGGTGCTCGAAAAGCAGATAATCAAGGAGTGATTTATTGTCTACAAGTTCGACCATCTCGTTGAAATCCGCGGGATGGAGAACCTTTGCTCTAACCTCGAGTATCCGAATTCCTAACTTTTTGAGATAAGCGGGGATTTCGAGATTTATTGCCCTTTTTGCCCAGATGGGCACCTCGATTTCCGGATGAATATAATGTTCTTCACCGGTGATTTTTTTGATCATAGAGCGAATGTCCTGGGCCTCAAATCCGGCTGCCAGAAGAAAGCCCCAGGTAAGAATCTCACCGGCCTGATAGCCTGATAAATTGCGGGAGAAAACTTTTTTGCTATCCTGCACCTTGATGGGAAATTGAAAATCTTCGGTCTTCAGGTCTTCAAAGGGTTCACCGTCAAATTCGATGTTAACTGCGGTTACAACAAGAGGCCCGAGCACAGGGCCATAACCATTTTCATCAATACCAACAACCCTTGTTTTATCACCAGTCTGAAATACATTCATAGCCTTTGAAGATAACCACCATCATCGTTAATGTCAAGGGTACGATCAAGCTTGTTCGAAAATCCTAAATTTTAGAGTTACCTTCCCTAAGGGACCCTCTTAACCACGGTGACAATCGCAGTCAACAAATTTTCCCCCTCCTTCCATTGGAAGGAGGGGTTAGGGGAGAATGGGAAGAATAAATGAACCCAAAGTCTTGCTGACCAAAATTTCCCTATTCCACCCCTGCCCTCCCTTCTCCAGGGAAGGGAGGGTGAAAAGATCTGAATCATTGAATAACATATTTTTCATGATCACGTACTGATCTTCGTCAAAAAAATCTACCGAAAAATCCATCCCCTCAAAACTTCTTTCTATAAAATTAGGGCAATATCTTGATGGAGGAATTAAAGACATTCGCATTTTTCAAGCAAGGTAGGAAAAGGCGAAAGAATGCATGGTGTTTACGAGGAGGAATGAAATAATAGTCTGTACAAAATGTTTTCGAACAAACTTCACCGAACTTGTTTAAAAATGTTTCTCACACCTTCACCTCGACCTTTGATGAGTTGGTGATGGGGTCGCGGGTTACGATGATCTGGGCGGGAACTATTTCGCGGAATTTCCTTACATGGGTGATGAGGCCCACGAGTTTGCCGCTGCTTTTTATGTCTTCAAAAACCCGGCTCATGGCGTTCTGCAGGTCCTCATCGAGTGTGCCAAATCCCTCATCAATAAAAAAGAAATCTATGCTCCTCATACTCCTACGCTGGATATAAAGGGACAACGCAACAGCAAGGGAGAATGAGACAAGAAATCTCTCTCCTCCTGATATAGATTTTATGACCCTTTCGTGTCCCGTGTACGCATCGAAAATTAGAAATTCAAAGCTGTCACCTTTTGCCCCCACAAGCCTCAATCTGCCTCCAGTAAGCTGGTCAAGTATTCTATTGGCTTCCGCAAGTATCTCGTGAAGATAAAATCTGACCACAAACCTCGAAAGCTTTTTCCCGTAAAGGAGATGATACAGGGTTTCGAGGTGTTCAAACTCGTCCTTCTTCAGCTTAAGGTCACGCTCAAGATTAGCCTTCTCCTCAAGGTCCTTCCTCAAAGTCTCGAGATGCTGTTTTTTCTCACCAAGGTTTTGATTCAACCCTTCAATTTCCCGGGTAATATTGTTAAACTCCTCCTCCGTTTTATGAGGTTCACCCTCTGGCATTTCCGTCATTGGGAGCTTTTCGAGTTCCTTTTTGACCTTGTCGAGATAAACCCTCTGCTTGTGCACCTCGTCCTCAAAAGCCTTAATCTCGTCCCTGAGTTTTTTAATCTCGTCCTGAGTCAATATAAATTCCTTGATCTTTTCAGGCTCTATCCCGTGCTTCACTGCCTCGGTTTTTAGCCTTTCAAGAGCCTTTTTACGATTTTCCTCTTCCTTTTTAATGCTCTGCTTCAACAGCAGAATCTGTGTCTTCAAATCCTCAAACTTCTGTCTTTTATTCTCATAGTCCTTGCTCAATTTTTCCTTCCTATCTTCAAGTTCTTTAAGTTGCTTCTTAACAGCGGCAAGGATTTTTGCTGGATCATTCTCCCCAACGAGTTCCTTAACCTTTTCACTCAATTTATCCAGTTCCTGCTTCAGATTTTCAACCAACTGCCTTTTCTGGGCTATGTTTTCCCTGATTTTCCCGAGAGACTGGATTTTTTGCTGAAGTTTCCTCTCCTCCTCTCTTATCTTCTCAAATTTCTCTTTTTTCTCCTTCGCAGATTTGATAGAGACCTCGAGGCATGTCAGGTTCTCACAACCAAATCCTCCTGCAAGGGTCTGGACATCAATTGTAACTTTTTTCAGCTTACCAAGGTATTCCTGAAGTTCCTTTTCGCTCTCTTTCTGAGATTCTTCAAAACTACCAATAATTCCAAGAATTTTTTCTTTGAGGGCCCCCAACTTTTGTAAATTCTCGCGGGATTTCTCCACCTCTTCCCTCAACTTCTCAATTTCTTCCGTTTCAACCTCACCTGTGGCAGGATTCGGATGGTGAATGGAGCCACACACGGGACATGGCTTACCCTCTTCAAGCTCTGATGCGAGGATCAAAGCACGGTGGGTGTTTTCCTTCTCCTTCAAAAGTTCGCTTGCTTTCTTAAATTCTTCTTCAGCAGCCTTAAATTTCTCGATTATCAGCCTTCTTGCCTCCTCGAGATTTTTAAATGTTATCCCTACAGGCTGTAGTGTCTTTTTAACTTCATTGAAAATCCTCTGCTTTTCCCTCTTTTTTCTGTTCTCGAAATTTTTAACAAGGCTATTTAAATTCTTTTGCTCGCTCTTTAGCTCGACAACCTTGCTCTCCATTGAAAGAAGTTTTTTCTCGTCATCCGACAGTTCAAACTCCCGGAGTTTCTCTGAAATTTTGCGCAATTGGTTTTCGAGGTTCTTTAGATTCTGCTCCTCTGTTTCGAGGTTTTTAAGGGATTTTCTGGCCTCACCAAGCTTTCGCTCCTTTACCTTCATCTCGGAGAGCAGCTCCTGTGCCTGTTTCGCTTTACTCTGAATTTCGACAAGCTCCCTTTGCTGCTCAGGATAGACTTTGTTAAACTCAGTAAAAAGCCTTTGAGCCTCTTCGTATTCTTTTTCTGTCAACTCCAGCTCATTTTCCATTGCTTTCAGCTTTGGGATATTTTTCTTCAAAAATTCCTCGGCCGAATTCAGGCTCTCAACCACACTTTCAAGCGGCTGGAGCTTTTCAGCAATGGAGAGCTTCTCTTTTAGCTTCCGAATCTCCCCCTCTTTTTCTTTGAGAATTTTGAGCTTTTCCTCAACTTTCCTCTTCTCATCTAAAAGCTCAGCGAGCTTTTTGAGCATTTTAAGCCTTTCATCAAGCACCCTTTGCTTCTTTTTGCTATCCTCGATTTTACCCGCAAGTTCCTTTATCTCTTCTTCGAGTCTCTTAATAGACTCTTCGCTGGCATCTTTCAGGGCATCGAGACGCTTCTTAATTGCCTCAATTTCGGTATTGACAACATCTTTTTTACTCTTCACAGCGGAGAAAATCGCATCTCCATAGATGTCAGTTCCAAAGATACTCTCCAAAAGGACCACCCTATCCTTTGCCGGAGCATCAAGAAACTGAGAAAATTTACCCTGCGGGAGAACCACAACCCGCGTAAAATCTTCAAATTTCAACCCAATGATTTCTTTTTCAATCAAATCGTCCACTTTTGTAACTTTATCGGCAAGGGGTTTCTTTTTGTTTCCGTCAATCTCGTAAAGCACAGCTCTTTGCGACTTCTTTTCTTCGTACACCCTTGAGACCTCATAAACTTTACCATCCATTTCGAAAATGAACTTCACGCGGATATGTTTCGCTCGTGGATTCACAATATTTAAAATGGACTTGCCCAGCCTGTCGGTTTTGCCATACAGGGCAATTGTGATGGCATCTAAAATCGTCGTCTTCCCCGCACCAGTTTCTCCAAATATGCCAAATACACCCGCTTCCTGTAGCTTTTTAAAGTCAATTCTGGCCTCTTCGCTATAGCTATTTATCCCTTTAAATGTCAGCTCAATGGGCCTCATGCCTCACCTCGTTTAAAATCCTGATAAAAACCTCAACAAGCCTGTCATCGGGGTCCTTGCCCATCTGATGCCGGTAAAATTCCCTGAAAAGCTCTTCATCTGTCAGTGACTCGAGGTCAGTTTTCTCAAAATAGTCTCCTTCGACCAGCTCAGGCACTTCAAAGGTGATTCCGAGCAGATTTTCCCTTAAGGCTCTTCTCAACTCCACCAGGGTTTCGTGATTTGTAAGTGGCCTCTTTATCTTAATATAAACGAGCGAGGTCTTGAGATTCTCGATTTCCCTCAATGCACTCTCCAGGTCTTCAAATTCCCGCACCCTGACATAATCCCCGGGCAGAATCTCAATCTCCTCATAGGAAAAGCCGGATTTTCCAGGCTCAAAAATACTTACATACTTGGCTGGTGAACGCTCGATCTCGGCAAGATTCATGGGAAAAATGGAACCCGAATAAAAAATCCTCTCCCCGATTCTCTGGGATTTGTGCAGGTGCCCAAGCAAAACAAGATCAAAGCTCTCGGGTATGCGGGAGCTCTCAAAAAGATAGGACGAGCCGAGAATGAGCTTTTTCTCCGATCCGGCCTCAACTCCTGAGTCAATAAAGATATGGGAAACAAGTATCCTCGTATCTCCATCAAAAGGTGGTTCTTTTGAAATCAATTTCTCGATCTTTTCGTTGTAGGAGAGGGTTTTATCAAGAAGATTATCTCCGATAAATGCCTCGTTTAGTCTGGTCTCTGAAACAAAAGGCAGAAGAAAGAAAATCGCGCTCTCCCCTCCCTTCTCGAGCCTAAGCCAGTTTCCTTTAATCTCCACATCAAAGTTTCTACCTCTGATGTGCCTCTCTTCAGTGGACACTGGAAGGTGATGAATGATGATACCATGA
Source organism: Caldifarciminota bacterium (assembly GCA_015489415.1). Lineage (GTDB taxonomy): Bacteria > Hydrothermota > Hydrothermia > B15-G9 > WFZT01 > WFZT01. Next base: position 8,549 of record WFZT01000263.1, read on the forward strand.
TTTGCTGTCAAAGGCTTTATCGTTGCCAGGCCCTCCGGTGAATCGTGGTTGCCAGAAATAATGACTACAGGCCTTTCCCCCTGCTTTGAAAGCTCGGTAATGGTCTCATTAAATAGCAATCTTGCCTCGTTTGGTGGGTTGTAAGAATCAAAGATATCCCCGGCTATCACCACCACGTCCACCCTCTCTTCATCGGCTATCTTCACAATCTTCTCAAGAATGCGTCTCTGCTCCTCAAGAAGCGAAAAATTCACCTGAGAATGCTCGAAAACCTTTCCGAGATGCCAATCAGCGGTGTGAAGTATTTTCACCTTCTATAGACCTCCTCTCTGCCGCAAAGTTCCTTAAATTTACAGTGACTGCAGTAATTAGCGTCGCTTTTATCAGGAATAAACGGCACATCAGGAGAGAGAATTTCATCAATAATCCTTTTTAAGGCATCTTCTATTTTTTTCATCTTCTCCTTTCTCTCATCTGCATTTGAATCCGCGTCAAAAAGTGCCTTTTTACCCTTTTCCCGATAAATATCCCGCAGATAAAATAGCCTTGCGTTGATTTTACTGTAATCCTCAACCTCAAGTTCTTTTGAAAATATAATGATGTACATGGGAAGCTGAAAGTCAAACCTCTTCTTCATACTTGCGCGGTCAATCAGAACTTCGTCAATTTCTTTCGGTATTGGTTTACCATTGGACGAGCTTCCGGTTTTATAGTCAATAATTTCGTATCCATCACCTACCCTATCAATTCTGTCTGTAGCTCCTGTGAGAGTTACAGTTCTTGTGCCCGTTTGGTAACCAGGGATTCTTATCTTTTTCTCGAGATGGACGACTTCAAACCTTTTCCCGCTCTTAAACCGTTCCCTCTCCCATTCAAGGAACTGGTCGAGGACCTTTTTAACCGATTCTTTAACCAGGAATGCCAGTCCCCATTCAAGGGGATACATGCTCTCGAAATGTTTTTCAATAATTTCGTGAAGTTTATCCTCTGTCAGCACCTGTTCAAAATCCGGCTCCCTTCGCAACACCTGACCGTAAAAATCACGCAAAATCGAGTGTACGAGGATTCCGATATCCTTCCCCTCGATGCTGTCTTCAAACTCCTTTTCGGTCAGTCCCATGACATAGGAATAATAAAACCTCAGGGGACACCTGACATAGGTATTTATAGCCGATGGGCTAAAGCTCATTTTTTCGAGTTTTTCAAGTATTTCCGGGGTTTTATCCACCACGATTTCCCTGCTTTTCTCGACCTTCAGGTTGAAGGTTTTCTTTTTCACAAGTTCCTCCTCAAGCAGCCTGCCGGCTTCCTTTTCTTTCTGCCAGATGTATTCCTCAATGTATCTGCTCCGTCTGGATTCACTGTTGTCCACATAAAGCAGATAAGCTCTCTCCGATGCCGCTAAAAGCCGCTTAAAGTGGTACCGATATATTTCCTCGGTCCTTGCGTAATCGTTTAGCCCAATCTTGCCCCTCAGGGGTGGTGGTAAGATCGGATTGATTTCGGGCCTGCCCGGGATCACCCCTTCATTCACATCAATATATATGAGATTTTTGAAATTCAAGCCGCGCGCTTCGAGGGCACCAATAACCTGTATGCCCTTGACCGGTGTGCCTTCAAAGGCAACTCGCGCAAGATTCAGCCTGTAGAGGAAGATGTTAAAAATATCGTCCGTCGAGGGGAATTCCTCTTCCTTAAAGAGAAATTCATCAATTCCCCTCACTGTTTCAAAGAATTTTCGTATAAATTCAAGGTTGAGCCTGTATCTCCTCAAAGCACTGTTTTTAAGAAGGAATTCTGCAACCTTTTCCGTGGCCTCTTTTAAGTCCTGGAATGTTTTTACATTCTCGAAATTTTTGAAAAAGAGCTCTATAACTGTTCTGAACATGGAAATTACAGGGGCAGGCTGGAAATTCATCCTTCGAAGGCTCTCGCTGATTGAGGCCTCCACAGCCCTCATCAGCTCCTCGTTTTGCAGGTCCACGGTGATAATATTTTCCTCAAACAGATAATCCTCAAAGTGGTGAACGGCAATCCTGAAGGGAGCATACTTGTCCTCTCCCGGTGCTCCCTCGGTTCCAATATTTTTGACAAATGGATGGGTCAGGACCTTGAGGATGTCTCCGCGAAGATACTCGTTGCCGTTTTTATTTTCCTGTGCTTTAAAAATGGCACTAAAAAGGGCCACAAGTGGGGTTCGCTTAAATGGATAGCCAAGGGCTATGTTGAACTCTTTATCAAACTGAGCCACTGAGAGGTAAATCAGGGGAATAAGGCTTTCTGTGTTTGGAACCACTATCGCGAGGTCTTCCGGGCTACCCATCAGTTCGTCCCTGACCTCTCCAAGAATGTCTTTAACCGCTGCAATTTCAGCATGGGCATCCTCACCTGAGATTATATTTATTTGTGGTGAAGGCTTTCTATCGGATTCTATTTCTCTGTAGCCAAATCCGAGTTTTTCAATGTTTTCGCGAATTATGGACCACTCGTCTTTGCTTCCCTGGATGACAAGGGTTCCTTTCCCTCTCTCGAGCACCCTTTTTATGATTTCGAGCTGAGAATTTGTGAGGGCATAGAAACCTGCAAAAATGGTGAATTTCTCCGGCACCTCGTCTAAATTTGCGGCAAGTCTGTAAAGCGAGCCTGAGGTGAAAAAGCCGTTGTCTACAAGTGAGCTCGTGTAATCGGACTTAATTTTTGCTATATTTTCCCATAATTCTTTAACCGTGCCGTTGATAATGTCGTCTGAGAGCTCGACGTAATCCCTCAAATCGCTCAGCGTATCCTCATCTATCAGCTCCTGGTCCATTTCGTTGAACATCTCGTAAAGCTCCACACCCCATGGATAAAATCTATCGAAACCCTCTAACTGGACATATTTCTTCGCTGCCTGGTAGATAAGCCACGCAGCGTTGAGAGGGTCAATCTGTCTGGAAGGCCCGTATTTTGTTTCTACAAGGTGATAAACAAAGGCATCTATCTCATGAATCTCCGGGGGATAAAATGAAGACCGTAGTTTCTTTGCAAGCCTATTTCGCAAAAAGTAGCCGGGCCTTTTTCCGGGGAAAACTACCATAAAATTAGAGAAATCCCTCGTGTCAGCAGGCAGCAATTCATCAATCACAAAGCCCACCAGATCACTTTCAAGTGGTAATAAAATTACTTTATCCATGATTCACTTCCTGAACGCGTTTGGAGATTTACCCCCTCCCATCCTCCCCCACGCACGAAAGTGCGTGTGGGAGGAGACAGGTGGGGAAAAATCCATTTTTAAATATCTCGAATTTTTCAAACATACTATCGAACTTCCTTTACAACCGGCCCATCAAAGTAAACAAGATACCCGTAAACCTCATGCTCGGGATGGAGCTCTTCGAGTGCCCGCATGTATTGTTTTACCTGACTAACATGGGCTGGCTCTTCCTCACCTGTCTTAAACTCCACCACGTAAATTTTGTTATCTTTGAAAACAAGCTTATCAATTCTCAGATGGTTGCCATCCCTGTCAAAGATTTCCTTTTCGTTGTAAATCAAATCTCCGCTAAAAAGGTCCACAATTCGGCTATCACTGAAGAATTTTAAAAATTCCTGGTAAATCTCCTCTGCATCGGCCTTATAACCGATTTCCCTCTGGGTGTTTATAATGAACTCTTTCATGTAATTCTCGAACATTTGCGAACCAGGCAAATGCTCGAGCCTCTCTATTTTCGAGAGTATTCTGTGAATCAGGTCCCCTCTTCTAACAGTTTCTTTAAGACCTGCCTCGCTGAACCTGTTTGCAAGAAGGCCGTGCCAGTCCCGAAGAGGATAAGAAATTTCTCCAGGACCCGGCTCCTCTTTCACCTCTCTTTTCTGCTCCACTGGAGAGCCGTATTCCTCCTCTGTATCATCCTCAAAAAGTAGATTCAGGTAGTCTGAATTGAGGAAAATGTAAAGCTCGGATTTTGCCCTTGTAAGGGCCACGTAAAATGTATTCAAATTGTCAATAAGGCTTTCGACATCTGCCTTCTGCTTGTATCCCCTGATGGTCCTGGAGAGGAAATACTTTTTCTCATTGTTGAACACACGAATATTTTCATCGTCTTCTATAAAATTTATACTTTCATCTTTTCCCCCTTGCGAAAAACTGTGAAAACTTGCGACAATGGCAACCTCAAACTCCAGTCCCTTTGCCTTGTGGATGGTTTTGACGTTTATTCCTTCACTCTGCGTGAGGCTAAAACCCTCCGACTGATTTTTCACAATTTCAAGGATATCCTTCAACGAAAGTGCACCATCTTCCTCCATCTGATAAATTTTATCGAGAAACTTATGGACAAAGGCCTCTGAACCCGGAAATCTTTCCATGATGTTAAATCTCTCTATTATCTGCCACACCAGGTCATAGGGTGGATAGTATCCAACTTTTTTGAAAATCTCATCAAACAGCTCATCCCAGATGGGTTTGAAAGATTTTCTGAAATCCGAGTAAAGTGGAGTGCTTCCGCTGAAATTTTTAAGCATCCAGGTGTCAATATCGAAGTTGTTATCGCAAAGTCCACTTTGAATGCAGGCCTCTTTAAATACATCAGACTTTAGGAACTTGTAAAACGAAAGGTTGTCCGGTGGGTAATCCAGGAAGCTCAAAAGGTTTATTATTGCCCGCACAACCGGGTGGTTCCTGACATCTAAACTTACAAAGGACGATACAGGATACCTCTCTGCAAGAAACGCTGAAATTTCCCCGACTTCTTTATTTTTCCCGACAAGAATTGCGATATCTTTATAGTCATACCTGCGCGTCACATCCTCAAGAATCTCCAGAAGCCATTTTTGAAATTCTTCCTTCTCGTTTCTATTACCCTTCTTCTTCACCGTTCTGATTTTAACGTAGCCACCTTCCTTCTCTTCATGGAATTTCTGTTCTGCATCTTTAAACCGCTCAAGAAGCGTATTTTCGAGGTCTTTTTTAAATTTTTCGTTGTAAATGCGGGCATTACTTGCATCCCTCTGGGCTAATTTTTCTATGAACCGGTCAATGAATCGAGAGAGATTCTTCTCGGAAAAGATTTTGTTGTTGAATTTTACTATTCTTTCCCGGCTTCTCCAGTTCTTCCTGAGCTCGATAGGGACCAATCCGAAATGAGAAAAATCTTCCTGCGGCCTATCAAAGGTCTTAAATGAGCTCCCCCTGAATCTGTAAAGGAGCTGTTTGGGGTCACCCACGTAAAAAAGAGTGCCTCCTTTGGATAGTGATTCTTCGATCAATGGACGGATATTTTCCCATTGGAGTTCGCTTGTATCCTGGAACTCGTCAATGAGGTAATGGTAAATGGTGAATCCAAGCTTATAGTAAATCCAGGGAGGCAAACTCTCCTTGAGGAGCTCATTTATCTTTTTATTCAGTTCCCCGAGGAATATCCCCCGATGCTTGATCTTAAGCCTCTCAACCTCACTTTTGACGAGTTTATAAAATTCGTTGTAAATCGAAAGTCTCTTTGTGTTTTCATAGTCTGCCATTCTGTGCAGGACATTTTCTATATCAGAAACAAGTTTCGGATATTTTCTCCTATTTCTTTTGTTAATTAACCCCTTTCTTTCCTTGAAATACCCAAGAATCTCCATCACCCTCCTGGCATTTCTGACAATTTCAACTGAATTATCTGAAGTATTACCAGATTCTCTGTTAATCTCCTCGTACAAATTTTTAAACTCCTCCAGAAGTTCCCTCTCTTCCTCATCAGGATATGATGGAATATCAATTTCCTTTGTGTATGTGGTTTCCTTATCAAAGAACTTACCTAATTTCGATTTTATCTCTTCCCAGGGCTTAAAGGACTTGGTCAGGCCAGAATAAATCAGGCTTACAAAAAGCTCTCTCAACCTGTCATCCTTTGTAACCCTGGCAAGCAGGTTGTCGAAGGCAAGTCCAAAGAATTCATTTGTATTTTTCAAAATTGTATATTCAGGGGGCAATCCAAGCTCGTAGGTAGAGGCCTGAATAATCGTATGAATGAAGCTGTCAATGGTGCTCACCCTGAATTTGTCCATACTTCTTATGATGGTGTCAACCATTTTTGCGGCTTTTTCTGATGGATTCCTGGTGTCAACAACCTCTCTGATGCTCCTGCTGATTTCAGAATCTGGCTCTAAGTAGAGTTTTTTAAGGTATTCGATGATTCTGCGACGCATCTCCTTTGTGGCATCGTTTGTGAATGTAATGGCAAGAATATTGTCCGGGTCATTATGAGCAATATGATCTGAGAGGACGAGATGGATGTATCTGAGCGACAGAATCCAGGTTTTGCCGCTTCCTGCAGAGGCCGTAACCTTAATAATCTGCGAGGAATTTTCACCAACGAGTCTCTTTAACTCCTGCATGGTTTATATGATAAAGTGTGTCTCCATAGAGTTCATTCTCTAAATCAAACATGCTCTAAAATCTTCTTTCCATGACCACCGTGAGAGGCACCGCTTAATCTGTGTCTTTTCTCTTGCTTGCGAATCTGGCATTAAAAGATGAGTGCTTGGGAAAACTTAAACCCTTACCTTCACCATATTTCGTTTTGCGAGAGAGATTGACTTTTTGATAAAAATTCAAGATGTATACTCACATCTCATTTCTCTCCCCGCAACCTCAAAATTCGCCCTCCCCCCACAGGCAAAGCCTGTGGGGAGGGATTAAAGGGAGGGGGCTTCCGCTTGAAATTTATAAAAATTCAAGATGAAGACCCTCACCCCAACCCTCTCCCGCAAGCGGGAGAGGGAAATTTAAGGATTTTTTAGTGAAAGAGTCTTCAGATGTAGTCCCTCTCCTGGCCTCTCCCCGCAATGAATTTATGCGGGGAGAGGGAGATGTTTGCCGAAGTATAATACAAATGATTGTCCCATCATCTTGTGAGTCAACAAAGCTTTTTCACTAAGCTCTACTTATATTCCCCCAACAAACATTTGCATATGCAAAGTCTGTGCCCAAAAATGAAAAAGCACTTCTCTTCCCTGCTCCAAGCGGCGAAAGAGAAAGTAATTCTGGAAGCGAGCCCAAATAATTAGGCTTTCTCCTAAAAGTGACCTTTTTGCGCCACAAAAACCTGAAATTTCGCCCTCTCTGAGTGTGTTCGAAAATTCCCCCTCCTATCCTCCCCACGCGCACTTTGTGCGTGGGGGAGGAAATAGGTGGGGGGCAAATTTTTCAACAAAAATTAATGGATTTGAGATTTTTCGAACAGGCTCGCCCTCTCTTGACAAAATTTTTAAACTGGTTTACAATATAAACCAGTTTACTACGAAGGAGGATAAAAATGAATTGGTTAGTTTCCGCAATAATACTGCTTTCTGTGTTTCGGGCAAATCTTTATCGCTCTTCTTTTTGGGATCTGATTGAGGTTGATTCAGCATGGAAATATTCAAAGGGGAGCTATGCCACCCTAATTGGTATAGTTGACATGGGATTTGATTTTTACCATCCTGATTTGAAGAATTCCCTCAGGCCTGGTTACTTTGCAGATGGTGTTTACCATCCGGAAGTATACGAAGTTATTGCCCATGGAACAGCTGTCGCGAGTGTTATTCATTCCCTCGCACCAAATTGTCCCATCCTTACAGCTTCTACAGGTGTAATTGAGCACACACTCCTTAAACTTAAAAAAGAATATGAACTCCAACATCCAGGGGCCAGCTTGAAGGATTTTCAGTCAGAGATAATTAAACACTCGAACGAACTTTCTAAATTCGGGAAAGAATGGAAAAACTATGTAAATAGAACCACCTCTGAGGCCATTAAATATCTTGCGGACAGAGGTGTTAAAGTTATTAACATCAGCGCACTTCTGGATGACTGTTCTGTACTCGATTCAGCCTTTCAATATGCAGCTACCCATGATGTTGTAATTGTTATTGAAGCAGGAAACTCCAACATCAAATATGAAAATTATCCCGGGAAAGGCCTTTCAAATATCATTGTGGCTGGCGCCTCGACACTGAACGACGTTAGATGGGTAACCCAAATTCCCGAGTTAAATATTAAGCAGGGCTCGAACTTCAGCTCTCGTCTGACCGTAGTTGCCCCTTCTGAATCATTAATCATCGCGGAGCCTCATGATCCGCGATTTTACAAAGCTGACGATTCACCCTTTGGACCAGAAGATATCAAATTCTCCTCCATTCGAGACACAATCGAGTATGGGGCAACATCCATGGCAACAGCGATTGTTAGCGGTCTTGTTGCCTTAATTCGCTCTATTAGGCCTGATCTTAGTGCAGATGAAGTTGTTTCAATAGTAAAAGAAGGAGCAAAAGATATAGGAGCTCCGGGATTTGACCAATATACCGGATTTGGTAGAATCGATTTTGCAAAATCAATAGAAATTGCAAGGAGGATTAAAAAATGAAAGACGTAAAAAAGCTTACAATGAGATCAAGAAGCATGTGGTGGATTGACGGTGTGGCAGAAATTGTAACAGGCACAATACTTGTCATATCTTCCGTCATAGCCCTTTTGCTCTCGTATCAAAACCTTTCAAAAACTTATCGTTCTATACTTGTGGCTATACAGATCGGAATTATATTTGCCGGGCCATACATAATCCGTTGGCTAAAGGCTAAATATATACAACCTGTTACCGGATATTTTAAACCCGTTACACGGAAATCGAGCCCGGGTAAAATTATTTACATGCTCATTATTGCTGTCTTAGGGATACTTTTTGCATTTGCGGTAATCTCAGGCTCAATCTGGTGGGTACCAGTTTCACTAATATCCCTATTTGTACTGGTTTTCACAGGACTTTACTGGAATGTACGTCGCCTGGTTTATCTTGGCATTATTGAGGCTATTCTACCACCAATCATTTCACTTTTGTACAGGGGCGACCATGGAGTAGTGGTTTCTCTTATTCTTATGGGTATCGTAATTCTTGTTAGTGGAGTGGTTACTTACATCAGATTCAAAAAGGAGTTTAATGTCGATGGGTGATAAAGATTTTTTCCGCGAAATTAAAGACATTGATAAGGTTATACATGAGCCTTCTCGTCTTGCAATTATGGCTGTTCTTTATGGAGTGGAGGAAGGAGATTTTAAATTCCTTCTAAATATGACTGGATTGTCAAAGGGGAACCTCTCGGCCCATGTAAGTAAATTAGAAAACGCTGGCTACATCAAGGTGGAGAAAAAGTTTGTCGGTAAAAAGCCTTTAACTCTTTACAGCATTACGGAGAAAGGGAGGTCCGCCTTTGAGATTTATTTAAAAAATCTTGAGAGGATCACTTCAAAAATAACGGGGAAAAATTAGGAAATTACTGCCAATGTAAATTATCCTTAGACTAAGCCATAGAGGTAATTTTTGACTGCTTCGAACATGTAACGGCCGTCCACACCGCCGAGGATTTCCTCGGAGCGCCTTTCCGGATGGGGCATAAGTCCCAGAACATTCCTCTTCTCGTTGGTTATTCCTGCGATGGCTTCAAAAGAACCGTTGGGATTCTCACCGTGATACCTGAAAACAACAAGATCGTCAATCTTTTCACCCTCAGGCACAATGAATTTGCCATCACTGTGGGCGATCGGCATGGTTACCACCTGCCCCTCTTCGTAAAGTGACGTGAAGGGTGTTGAGTTTGACACAACCTCAAGTTCCACGTTCTTACAGATAAATTTCAGATTGTCATTTCTAATTAAAGCACCTTTGAGAAATCCTGCCTCGGTGAGAACCTGAAATCCGTTGCAGATACCAAGAACAAGCCCCTTTTCCTTCTCAACAAATTCATGTAGCTCCTCTATCACAGGAGAAATTTTTGCAATCGCACCGGGGCGAAGGTAATCTCCATAGGAAAAGCCTCCAGGAAGGACTACAAAATTGTACTTCTCACTCCATCCCCTTTCTGTATGGAAAATGAAATTGGACTCTATCCCAACAACTTCCCTCAAGACATAAAGGGTATCGTAATCACAATTTGTGCCCGGGAAAACGAATATACCTGCTCTGGGCTTCATTCTTCTATCTGGATGGTGTAGGTGTGTAGAACCGGGTTTGCCAGGAATTTTTTAACAATCTCTTCAACCTTCTCCCTTGCTTCACCCTGATCACTGGCGTTTATTTTAAATTCGACCACTTTGGAGACTCTCGTATCCTGCACCTCAATACCCAATCTGTTTATGGCCCTTTCTATGGTTTTGCCCTCGGGATCGAAAAGTTCGGGTCTTAGAGAGATTTTTACGCTGACTTTAAATTCCTTCAACTTTCAGCCCCATTCTCTTTGCCACTTCTCTGTAAGTCTTAAGAAGATCAGCCTTATCCTCTCTGAATACATCCTTATCAAAGCTCACCTGAGTTTCCTTTTCCCAGAGCCTCATGGTATCTGGAGAAATTTCGTCGGCAAGGTAGATATTCTCTTTCTCATCTACCCCAAATTCGAATTTAATATCAATGAGGTCAAACCCGATACCGGAGAAATATTCCTTCAAGATTTCATTAGCATTCAGCGTAGTCTTTCGAACCAGAAGAAGATCGTCTGGATAAATGAGGTTCATGGCAAACGCGTGCTCCTGACAGATCAGTGGATCATGAAGTTCATCGTTTTTGTAAAATAGCTCGAAGAGTGGCCTTTTGAATTCCGTGCCTTTCTCAAAGCCCAATCTTCTTACAATGCTGCCGGTTGCCTTGTTTCTCACCACCACTTCAAGGGGGAAGATTTTGAGCTTTTTAACGAGAATACTCCGCTCATCGATATCTTCAATCAAATGGGTCTCAATCCCGTTGTCCTCAAGAAGCTGAAGGAGTTTCAATGTAATGGCTTTGTTTATCTTTCCTTTGCCCGGGATAGAATCTTTCTTTTTGCCGTTTCCGGCAGTTACATCGTCCTTAAAGTACATTATCATGGTCCCCTCAGTAGGACCATCCTTCATGATTTTTGCCTTTCCTTCGTAACTCATGGGGAAATTATAATTCAGCGGGGGTGAAACTTCTATGGGAGTAAAAAGTTGTTGGGGCGGCGCCCGAAGGGCGCCGCCCCAACAACTCATCTTCCAAAAACTTTTCTAACTCTCCTGTGGAACTGTCCTCTTGGGAGCTTTCTTGATGCCCGGTCTCGGATGTGCCGGGATGACTCCAGCTCCCTTTCTCTTTTTCTTCAGTCCCAGCCTGTATTTGAGGATCAATCCCTTTAGAAGCTGGATAGCCTTTGCCGGGTCAACTCCCTTGGGACAGACCTCAGAGCATGCACCAGCGTAGTGACATCTCCAGCATCCGTGCGGGTCGTCCACAACCATAACCCTCTGGAGGAATCCTTCATCCCTCGTATCCACAGAATATCTATATGCCTGTGTCAGAGCCTGAGGACCAAGATACTCCGGATCAGATGCCACTGAAGGACATGCAGCAAGGCAGAGACCACACTTGATACAGAATGAAAACTGAGAATAGTACTCGTGCTCCTCCGGTGTCTGATAGTACTCTCCAATGGGGTTTTCCTGCTCTTTGACATCTTCACGGATCAGATAAGGTTTAATTTTCTTGTGCTTCTCAAATAACGGTGTTGAATCCGGCACGAGGTCACGGATATTGTCATAGTTTGGAAGTGGCTGAATTTCGATTGTATCTGAATTCAAGTCAAGAATCTGGGTCATACACGCCATTCTTGGTTTCCCGTTGATAAACATTCCACATGAACCACAGATTCCCATACGGCAGGAATATCTGAAATTAACCGTACCATCGAGGTCTTCTTTCACGTAAATCAGTCCATCCAGAACAGTCATTCCACGATAAACGGGAACTTTGTACTCCTTGTAGTAAGGCTTCTTATCCTTTTCCGGGTCGAACTTCTTGACCTTGAAGGTAACGGTTTTTACTATCTTGTCACTTAAGACTTCTTTAATCTGAATTTCTTTCTGTGCCATTTATCACATCCTCCTATGCAAAGACCCCGTAATAGAGGAAAAATGCGAGTCCACCGAGGAAAAGTATCCAGGTTACTGCAACTTCCGCGGCTCGACCCATGTTGATTTCAAGTAGCATTGATCTGATTCCAAATAGACCGTGATAGAGAGCCACAAACATCAGCGCTTTGAAGGAAATCTCGCCAAGATTCGGGAACGCAGCAAATGCACCAAGATGCTGTGCCGAGACATGAAGTCCCAGCAGGAAAAATATCAAAATTGCTGTAACAATTTGAAAAAGCCACAGAATTGATTCTTTCATTTTCAGCCTCCTTTAGCAAATCCAATGATTGCAAGAACCATGTAAATTGCACTGAATGTCATAAGAATCCAGAAGAGAGGACGTGTTTTCATCAAACTTTCAGCGACATAGGGGAAAGATGGCAATGTGGGCCTTCCAACGCCAAATCCGAGCTCCGTGATGATCAATCTCACTCCGTTCATTGCATGATAGGCAAAGGAAATAACAACAATCAGCTCCCACCATGCACCCCATGGACCACCATGCATAATGTGGGCTATGAGGTAGAGAACAATTATCAGGCCGGTGAGTCTGTGGAAGAAGTATGCCCATTTTTCAACGCCATACTTCCCTCCACTCCACCAGCCTTTAATTCCAATTCTGTTTGGCCTTGCTTTTTTAGCCATGTAAAAAACCTCCTAATATTTTCTCTCAACAGGTTTCCAGGCAATAATCTTAACCGGGATGTACTCGAGCCTCGGTCCCTTCTCGTCGTAGTAGGCAAGTGTATGCTTGAGGAAGTTTTCATCATCTCTCTTTGGATAATCCCTTCTGGCATGTGCTCCTCTGGATTCTTTCCTATGTAGTGCTGAAACTGCCACAACCTCAGCCACATCGAGCATGTTCCTCAGCTCAAGGGCATTGATGAGCTGTGAGTTGTAAACGCGACTTGTGTCTTCAACGCTGATGTCCTTATAACGTTCTTTGAGCTCTCTAATCTTCTCGACCGCCTTTTTGAGCCCCTCTTCGTCACGGAAGATGTAAACGTGGGTATCCATGGTCTGGCGAAGCTCCTTTCTAATGGTGTAGAGGTTCTCCTTACCCTTCTTGCCACGGAGAAATTCCATAACGTATTTTTCCTCTTCTTCCACGTCTTTCTTTGGAACATCGGGGAAGGCATTTCCTTCTTCAGTCTGGACATAACGTGCAGCCGCGGCCCCAGTGAATTTACCATAGGCACTACACTCGGCAGTGGAGTTGGTTCCAAGCCTGTTTGCACCGTGGATCGAAACGCAGGCATTTTCACCAGCAGCCCAGATATTGGCATAATCCGGGGCTTTTCCGTTAATATCAACATGAATTCCACCCATCAGGTAGTGGGCAACAGGTCTCACCGGAATGGGCTCTTCAATAGGATCAACTCCAATGTATCTCATGGTGACCTCACGAATGAGGTGAAGTCTCTCATTAATCCTCTTAGCGCCCAAATGCCTGAGGTCGAGGAAAACGTAGTCAAGACCGTGCGGCCCTTTTACTCCTCTACCCTCTAAAATTTCTGTGTACATTGAACGCGAAACAATGTCTCTCGGAGCGAGCTCCATCATGCTGGGGGCGTATTTTGCCATGAATCTTTCACCATACTTGTTGAGCAGGTATCCGCCTTCACCCCTTGCCGCCTCAGAGAGAAGAATACCGTTTGGAACAAGTCCCGTAGGGTGGAACTGAATGAATTCCATATCCTTAAGAGGCAGGCCAGCTCTATAGGCCATCGCAAGCCCATCACCTGTGACCGTGTGGGAGAATGTGGTAAATGAATAAATCCTACCAGTTCCACCGGTAGCAAAGATTATGGCCTTGCCTCTGAAGAAGTAAAATTCACCGGTTGATGCATCAAAGGCGGTAAAGCCAACAAACTTGCCATCCTTTACGATGACCTTGGTAACATAAAACTCATCATACCTTGACCAGTTATCCCATTTCTGAAGGGTATCGTAGAGGGTCTGCATCTCGAAGAAACCGGTCTTGTCTGCGGCGAACACGGCGCGGGGGAATGAATGCCCACCGAATGGCCTCTGGTTGATCTTTCCATCCGGACGCCTTGACCAGGGAATGCCCCAGTGGTCATAGAGAAGGATCTCCTCGGGCATTGCCTCCACAAATTTAAACACCGCATCCTGATCTGCTAAGAAGTCACTCCCTTTGACAGTATCCCATGCGTGTAATTCATAGCTGTCTCCTTCTTCTGGCCGCATAACGGCGGCAGTACCGCCCTCGGCACAGACTGAATGAGACCTCATTAGCTGGACCTTTGTGACTATTCCAACATTTACCTTGCCCTTGGATACTCTAAGTACCTCAAGGGCAGCTCTCAGGCCAGCTATACCACTTCCCAACACCAAAACATCATGATCTATGACCTGTGCCACTTCAAACCTCCAAGTTATTGATTTTTAGTGATTTTAAGGAAATTACACAGAAACTGTCAACGAAACTCTGCGACACAATTGAATTTATCTTACCTGAGAAGTCAGTTTTTTGAATTTCTGATTTTTACATTGTCAAAATTCCCTTCACCACAAAATCTACGGCTTCATCCTCTGTTAAACCTCTTGCCATTAGCGTTTCGAGTCTTGAGCGATCTATACTCCCGATCGCCGCCTCGTGGGTCAACTTTGAAGTATCGTCATAGACTTCTATCAACGGTATGGAAGAAGCATGCGCATCCTTACCCCTTACGATTTCCATACAGTCTATGTGTCCACGTGAGTTCCTTCCCTTACCTATGGCCTCGCCTACCACCTGACTCTTTGCCGAATCCTTTACCACTACACGGGACTTTACCATTCCTCTGGACTCTTCACCTTCGAGCACAATCCTATCCTTTATGCGAATATCATCGTCCTCCTTCCCGTACACCTGGGTCAAAACATCAATTGTGGCAAAGTTTTTTAGGGTGGCCTCAAGTAGAATATCCAGCTTGCCCACACGACCTTCAACCACACGGAAAGTTGTGAGGAATTTACCCTTATCGTCGACTTCAACCCGTGTGGTGGGCTTTACAAAAATTCCACCTGAGCGGCCATGAATGTGGGTTTCTTCATACTCAAGATAGGCGTTCCTGCCCACGAAAATGTCCCCGTCCATGATATGCTCAACACCTTCAGGATTTGGGAAAATACAGTGGGCAATTATCTTTACAGCCGCCCCATCCTCTATTTCGAAAGTTGAGGATATTACCTGCCTTCCTTTTCTTGCTGTTAATCCAAGGCAAACGTGAACGGGCATGGGAATTTTATAGCCCTTTAAAACTCTGAGGAAAATGTTTACTCCGTCATTTTTGGGCTGTGGGATAATTTCAATCCCCTCGATTTTGTTTAATCCGAGCACCTGGTTTCCATTAATGACAATAGAGGCTATTTTGTCACTCTTCAGAAAATCTGCACTTCCTGTTCTTTCAAGGCTCTCAACAAGCATCTCGTATTCTTTCTCATACACCTGCATGGTTTACCTCCGGCTGGTTTACATGGTCACATGTTTTACAATTTTTTAAATAAACGTCCACTATTTCTCGCGCTGGTCCTGATCTCAGGATGATTCCGCCACAAAGATGAGATGCACGGTCAGCCATTAGTGCAAGCTCTTCCCTGTGTGTTATGAGAATGATAGTGGTTCCCATTTTATTGAGTGTCCTGACCACATTGGCAATGTCAGAAATTGACATCAGATCGATCCCGGAATCAGGCTCATCAAGGATAGCAATTTCGGGTCTCATCAGAAACACGGCTGCGAGCTCGATCCTTTTCCTCTCACCTCCTGATAGACTGGAGTCCAGGGTGCGATTTAAAAAGATGTCGGGATTTAAGCCGACCATTTTGAGAGCAGTCTCTGGAGAAAGGTTATCACGGGAGTATTTTTTACTAATTTTCAGGTAATCGCGCACTTTGATGCCTTCAAAATCTGCTGGATGCTGAAATGCCATGGTTATTCCAAGCCTCGCCCGCTCTGTGATGGAAAGTCTGGTGATGTCTTCACCCCGGAAAAGGATTCTGCCTTTGATAACTCTATACCTTGGAGAACCAATGATTGTGTAGCCAAGTGTAGTTTTCCCAGTTCCATTTGAGCCCAGAATCGCATGTATTTCACCTCTTTTAACAGAAAGGTTAACGCCTTTCAGGATCAGAGATGAACTGCTATTTGCCACAACCAGGTTTTCGATTTTTAGGATTTCATTAATCATAACGCATAAAATAATAAAACCATTAACGCGAAATTTCAATGGAAGGTGAGTGTGCTCGAATTTTTCCGTACACAAAATATTCCTCTCCCTGCATAAATACATGCGGGGAGAGGAGTATTTTGTTTGGAAATATATGAACAACCTCAATCCATCTCAACCCTCTCTCCCAAAGGAAACGAGGGAGTTTCGCTATTCATTATGGCCAAACTGATTTTAACATCGCTTTTCTCTTTACTCTACCCATGCTAACAAAAAAATAAACAGGGTCACGGGGAGAATGTCTGGAAATTTCCCTCTATGGTGCTTTTTGCGAGACTAATTATCACTCCTTCAACGCTTGCCTGACAGGTGAGGAAGGTTATCGCAAGGGCGCCCGAAAATTAATGATTTGGATTTTTTCTCATTGGATGGAAGAGCTGTCTCTTATACACATCTCCGAG
>WFZT01000264.1 GCA_015489415.1 Caldifarciminota bacterium
AAGGGATTGATTGCAGGTCTAAAGGGTGCCGCTGAGTATGAAACGCTGATACACCATCCCTACATGGGGGTTCGCGGAATGCCAGCTCAGTCCGGTGTGCATCTTTTGATAATCCTCCTGATCCTCCTGGGTAACCTTGGCTATATTTTGCAAAAGAAGAGGAAAGAAGTATGATTGAGACAATTGGAATCTGGCTCGCTGCATTCTTTACGCTGTCGATTTTCAGCTTTCTTTACAAGGATAATCCGTTTTACAAGATTGCGGAGCACCTATATGTGGGGATTTCGGCTGCATTCTGGCTTATTTATGTCTGGAGTTTCACGGTCTATCCTCTGCTTGTGAAGCCCATGATAGAAAAGGGATTGTGGGGGAGCAATGCGGTTTTATGGATTCCGCTGATTTTCAGTATCATGATGCTTTTCAGGCTTGTTCCACGATATGGCTGGATATCCAGATGGCCCATGGCGTTTACAGTGGGACTCGGTGCGGGCCTTGGTCTCACTGGAGCTATTCAGGGTATTCTTTTCCCGCAGATGAGGGCTACGGTGCTTGATTTATGGGTAAAAAATAATCCTCTTGTCACAATCAACAACTGGCTACTCATTATCGGCGTAATCACGACTATCTTTTACTTTTTCTTCTCGCAGGAGCACAAGGGGGCTTTTGGAAAGGTGGCGCGCGTGGGGATTGCGTTTATTATGATTTCTTTTGGTGCATCCTTTGGTTTTACCGTGATGGCAAGGGTGTCCATCCTGATTGGAAGGGTGGGATTTTTGCTTGGGGACTGGCTACATTTGATAAAGTGAGGTAAAAATGGCAAGAAATCCAGTTTTTGACGAAATAAAAGATTTGCTCACAGAGCAAAGGAATCCGGCCTCGAAGGACATTGATATTTTGCCGGTTGAGGAGGTACTGAAGATAATCAACAACGAGGACAAGAAGGTTGCTGAGATTGTCGGGAAAGAGATTCCTTACATTGCAAAAACCGTTGAAATCTATGTTGACACTATCAAGAAAGGTGGAAGAATTTTCTACGTGGGAGCAGGTACTTCCGGCAGACTTGGAATCCTTGATGCGGTGGAGCTTGTGCCGACTTATGGAACCCCTCATTACCTTGTTCAGGGGCTCATTGCCGGTGGATATGGAGCTCTCATCAGGGCTGTTGAGGGTGCTGAAGATCTGAGAGAGGATGGAAAAAAAGACCTGCTCGAGAGAGGTGTAACATCAAAGGATTTTGTGATTGGTCTTGCTGCTTCCAAGCGGACTCCCTATGTCCTTGGTGCCCTTGAGTATGCGAGGAGCATCGGAGCAAAGACGGGATTTATCACAGCAATTCCGAGGGAAGAGGTGAATGTTGATGTGGACGTTTTGATATGTCCTGCCACCGGACCCGAGGTTGTAATGGGCTCAACAAGGATGAAGGCGGGAACTGCCGAGAAGCTGGTTCTCAACATGATCTCCACGGCCGCGATGATAAGGATGGGTAAGGTCTATGAAAACATGATGGTGGACCTGTGGGCTACCTCCCAGAAGCTCGTCGAGCGCTCCAAGAGGGTGATAATGATTGCCACAGGTGTGGATTACGAGACGGCCGAGGAATATCTCAAAAAGGCAAAGGGAAGTGTAAAAATTGCCATTGTTATGATCCTTGGTGGCGTAGATTATGAGACTGCTGTAAAATATCTCGAGGAAGCCGATGGCTTTGTAAGAATTGCACTTCAGAAATTAGGAAAGAGGTAGATTATGGAAAAAGTGTTTCAAATTAAAATCCAGCTAAGGGGTATAGAACCTCCAATATGGAGGCGTGTGCTCGTGCCTGCGGACTTTACTCTCTACCAGTTACACAAGGTAATCCAGATAGTGATGGACTGGTGGGATGAACATCTCCATGAGTTTGTTATTGATGGTAAAAGATATGGGAGACCCGTCGAATCGATATGGGAAGATGAGAAGGTTTATGATGAGAATGAATACAGGCTTAAGGACCTTATCAAAAGGGCAGGGAAAAAATTTATGTACGAATACGACTTCGGAGACAGCTGGAGGCACGAAATCAAGGTTGAGAAAACTCTCAAGAAAACTCCTGACCTTGTGGTTCCCCAGTGTATAGACGGTGAGAGGGCGGCACCACCTGAGGATGTTGGTGGGATACCTGGTTATTATGGCCTTGTTGAGGCTATGAAAAATCCGGGGAGTGAGGATTACGAATACTTTATCGAATGGCTTGGAGAGGAGTATGATCCCGAGACGTTCGATATGGACGAAATTAACAGAAAACTGAAGAAACTTAAATTTTGAGCACAGAAAGAGTCTCACGTTCGCGGAGTGAGCCTGTTTGAAAAATTTTTAAACCTTTGATTTTAATAAAAAATTTGCCTTCTCCTATATTTCCATACGTGTCAAGTTAAGGCCAGGAGGCGAGCGAAGAGCAGCCTTGAGATGTAGAACCGGGAATCTCACATCCTTGTATGAGATACGCTAGGGGTGATTGACCTCATGCTTTCTGATTCTTTCCCCGGGAAAGGATGGGAAATTTTTGATTTTTTTGCTAAAGATTCCATCCCTCGAGTATAGAACTCCCTCCCTTCCCCTTGGGAAGATAACAATAATATTTGTCAAGATTGATAATAACAGTGTCATAAAATCTAATATTACTGATATCGTAAAATATTTTTACCACTGCTTTCCATTGCCTTTGTGATTTTTGACAATATTATCCCCCTCTCTAACCTGCTAACAAGCTGGACAAAATCTGAATTTTTTCCTCTTTCTGCCTGCCTAAAATATGTTTACATCTGTTTCACTACTTTCCGTTGGACGCTGTGCCCTCTTCTCCACCCCCGCCATCTCCATCCTTCTCATCGCCAT
>WFZT01000265.1 GCA_015489415.1 Caldifarciminota bacterium
AGCTTGATAGCAGGTTAGAGAGGGGCATAATATTGTCAAAAATCACAAAGACCATAGAAGGCAGTGGCATCAAAGTTTTACAATAATAACGATATCAAATTTTATGATACTGTTGTTGTCAATCTTGACAAACATTATTGTTATCTCCCCCGCGCGAAGTGCGGGGGAGGGTTATAATTTTTGGCCTTTCGATTACACAGGCAGGGCCTGTAGGGGGACTCTTGGTTCTACCCTTTTCCTACAACGAAATGATTTTGAGGATTTCTGAACTTTCCAGAATCCATTTTTCACCATTCTCACCTAAACCCTCCTTCCTCGAGGAAGGAGGGAGATTTTGCTTCTTAGTGTGTGAGGTCACTATGGAATGTCTTTCAAAAAGGATTTTTCTCTCCGGCAAAAATTTGCTTCCAAACCCAAAACTTCCTCTCCCCGCATAAATACTCGCGGGGAGAGGATAGAGGTGAGGGGTAACCTTAAAAATCTTCTGCAGTATGTGTAAGGTAACAGGGTGCACCAATTTCTATTACCATCATAAAATCACCCCATCAGGCATAATGCCCCCTGAATAAATCCTACAAGAAATCCAATGGGGATTCCCAGTAACTCTATGGTCCTGAATTCCCTGTTCATCATACCAAAAACTACCTCTTCCATTTCCTCAACGCTAAATGAATCCACTCTCTCACGCACTATCGTTTTTATGTTGATTCTTTCTATGAGCTCCTCGATAAGTATCAATATTTTAGGAAACATAAGATTAAGAAAGTCATCAATTACGTCTTCTAAATTGAAGAAGCGGGATGGTTCCCCTATGGGCTTGTTACTTAACTTATCAAGAGAAGATTCAATAAATCCTTTGGCAGAATAGAGTGCACTTTCCATTACTTTGACAATGGACTCACGATATTTTTCATAAAAGTCCAGCATCACAGGCTCGTTTAGATTTTCCCTGTATTTTGAGTCAAGCCATTTTATAAATTTTTCTCTAAGGGATTGCAGCGTGGTGATGGGTACTATATCTTTCAAGGGGCGATTGGAAATCCGGGCAACATTTTCAATCATAATAGGCTTTATGAGCGTCAAAGTCCTGTAAAGATATCGTGTAAATTTATCTTCTTCAATATAACTCGAGATTGGCTGTCTCAAAAAAGATATGACACTGGTTTCTATATCCTCGATAAATTCCGGATCATTCTCAATCCTGTCTGCAAGGTTTTCGAGATAATCTGAAATACGCGCTTCAAGGTCGATAATAAAATCAATGCCGTTCACAAGTGCTCTTCCTATCAAGGTTTCCCGCTCTCTCACAGCATTTATAATCATTCTTGCTAAATTTTCTCTGAACTCGGGCTCTCGAAGTTTTAGAGCAATAAACTCGATCACCTTTCTTGAAATCTCTTCGGAATCAGGATAAATGTCGTGAATGCTCTTCGAGGAAATCATTCTGTATAGTGATGAAATTGCATCCTCGTCTATTTTATCAACTAAATTTTCGGCAAGTGCCTTTAAGTCTCGTGAACCTACTAAATCCCCTATAGAACGATTGGATACTTCCTCTATCCTTTCTTTAATAAATGCCGAGAGATGGTTTCTTATCTCGGCATATTGACCTTCTCCCACAAACTCCCTTAGCGGTCTTTTGAGAATCTCCTTGAGCATGGCATCAACGAGGGTTACCAGTCTTGAGACGTTGCTTTCGTAAAAGTCCAAGATTGTTGCTTTTATTCTGTAATATCGATCCCCCGCGAGCTCCTGTAAGGAAGGCAACTCTTTATTTAGCTCATTTATTATGAAATCTTTCAGGCCCTCCACAATTTTCTTGTCATTTTTCATAAGATGGTCCTTGATCAGCATCGGGTTTACGAGTTCTTTTTCGACTGTGGTTGATAAATTCTCTGAAATCCGGGGTTTGGATTTTGGAACCAATCCCTGCCATTTAAAGAGCTTGAAATTCTTTGGCTTCTTGGGGTTAAAAATCATCCATACTGCAAGAACATTGGTAATGTACCCGATTAGGGCCCCTACAAAAGGGAACACGAGGCACCTGAGGTCAGGAACAAACCTGGCCAGAACTATAGAAAGTGCTATAGCACCTAAAAGTCCCCAGGTTATCCAGTCAGAAAACAGTTTATGGACAAGTTTCATTCATTGCTTCTTTATTCCACTCAGTCGGAGGAGGGCTTCGGGATCAGGATCTCTGCCCATGAAGTCCCGGAAAATTTCCCTTGCAGGCTTGCTTCCTCCCTTTGTCAATACCTTTTCATAAAATCTATCTGCGATTTCCCTGTTAAAAATACCATTTTCGACAAAGTACAGGAATGCATCTGCCGAGAGGACTTCAGCCCATTTGTAACTGTAATAGCCAGCGGCATATCCACCGGCAAAGATATGGTTGAAACTCCAGTAAAACCGGTCGTACTCTGGCGGTTTGATCACAGCCACCTCGTCCCTCACTTCCCAGATAATGCGATGAACATCCTTTGAGGTGTATTTATCAAGGTGAATTCGCATGTCAAAGAGCCCAAACTCAAGCTGCCTCAGCATCATTAATCCAGCAAGAAAGTTTCTCACCTCTTTGAGTTTCTCCATCATCTCATCAGGCATTAGCTCACCGGTTTTATAATGTCTCGCAAAGAGCTCGAGAACCTTTTTCTCATACATGAAGTTTTCAAGAAACTGCGAAGGGAATTCAACAGCGTCCCATTCAACTCCAGAATTGCCACTCACAAAGGGTTCTTTCACCTTACTTAAAAGATGGTATAGCGCGTGCCCCATCTCATGGAAAAGGGTTTTCACATTCATGGGCCTCAGGAGTGACGGTGAATCCTTGGTCTCAGGTGGAAAATTGGCAACAATAAATGCCACAGGTGGCACAATCTCACCCTTCTCGTTTGCATGGTGTGTAACCCATTCGTTCATCCAGGCACCACTTCGCTTGCCCTTACGAGCTTCAAGGTCGTAATAGATTCTGCCAATGAATTCTCCATTTCGATGGATATGGTAAGTCCTTACAGCTGGATGCCAGACAGGCACATCAACCTTCTCGAATTCGAGTCCGAAGAGTTTATTTAAAAACGTGAAAAGTCCGTTCAAGACGTTTTTCAACTCAAAATACGGCTTGTACATCTCATCATCCACATTGAGCTTTTCCTTCTTCAGCTTCTCGGCATAGTAAAAGAAATCATAGCTTTGAACATCGTCATTTAATCCCTGCCTGTGAGCAAATTCGTTTAACTCCTCATATTCCTCCTCACCATGAGGTTTACTTTCCTTTGCAAGTTTTC
>WFZT01000266.1 GCA_015489415.1 Caldifarciminota bacterium
AATACTCACCGCAAGATGTGGTGTTGTATTTAAGCAGATATAGGAAGGTAAAGATATCAAAGGAATGGATAGAGGTGGAGATACCGAAGAAGACGCGGGATTTAATAGAGAAATTAAATCTGCCTATTACTTAAAAAATACGGAGTTAGGGGTTAATTTCACCCTGACGTAAGCTTCGTCGATCTCCTTGAGTCGAGCAAAGGTATTTTCTCCTTTCCCATCAATTACAATTCCTCCCACTTTGAATTCGATGTTGTCAAAGGGGGAGTACACGAGCTCAGGATTCAGGATGACACCGTAATTCTCCTTCACATTTGACCAGTCTGCGATTTCCGCTGCGATTCCAAGCGGTGCAACTTTGAGTCGGTCGTTTAAAAACTTCTTCTCCAGCCTGAATGTAACATAATCGTTCAAGCTGTCTCCATACTCGTTGGTAAACCCGTGGATAAACTGGAAGTTCAGATAGAATCCATTCTTGAACGTGTAATCACCACCGATGACGTATTTCAAAAATGGTTTCTTGAGCAGGGTATCCGGGCCTAAAAGCGTATTTTCAAGAACATACTTCTCGGGCATTATGTAAGCAAACTCACCCCAGAATCCCACTCCAAATGGTGAGCCTGAGAAGTCTGCACCAATCACGTTAATCTTTGGAAATCCCATTGTTGTAACGAGGACAGGAGCAGAATCCTCTACCGAAATTTCCATCTTTTTGGGAAATGGCACTGTGAGCCTTCCGTGGAAGAAAGACATAGAGACGTCCCAGTCAAAGAAGTTACCTGAGACCTTCCCGGCAAAGGATGAGGATTCTGAAACTTTCGGTGCCGGGGTTTGAATCACGGTCCTTGTCCGGAATACCCCGGGAGGTAAAGTAGAAGAATTTGATGTTAAGGCCTCGGTGAATTCATTTGCAGGCATGAAAGATGGGGTAAAGATGGGGACAAAAACGAACTCAAAATTCAGCAGGTCATATGAGTAAAAGGCCCTTGCCGCATTCACAGGTAATCTTTTCCCGAAGTCCCAGAAATCCTCCATGTCGTAAGGATTAATGTTACTCGTAGGATTGATTTTGTCGGCTGTCCCCCAATTCACGATTTGACGTCCAATTCTGAAATCAAAATCAGGGACTAAAAAATCGTAAACATCGGCATAAGCCTCCCCCAGTCGGATGGATAGAGGAGAGAGTTTTTCCCTGCTTGCCAGATCTCCTGGAGTAAATATTACCGGGAACCCGTCGTAAACCATGTAGTTCTCAACTTTAAAATGCAGGTGTTCCCCCATGTCTGCCTCTGTATTGAGCTTGAAGGTCTCTCTGTTCATGGTCCAGCGAGCACTATCGCTTTTGAGCCAGTAGCGTCCATAAAATTCCAAATATCCTCCAAATTTCACCCCTGCAAAGAGGGGGAATGCAAGTAAGAGCGTTAAAATGCGTTTCATTCTATCACCTCCTTTAGTGCATTCTCCTTAGAGTTCTACGGCTGAAGAATTTCGTCGGAATCCCGGTATCAAGCTCAATTTCCTCAAGTTTCATAATAGTCATGTGGTTCTTTTTCAGGTTTTTCATATCCATTTCACCTGAAATCCAGTAATTTTTTACCCTGTGGATGTTCTTGAAGGTCAGGACCTTCCAGAGGTTGCCACTCTTGTCGTAAAACTCAATTTTTAGAAGGTGGTAGGTTTTCTTATCAATACACATTTTGAGGAACCCATAATCCTTCTTTACGCCGGGTTTGGGTGTAAGTTTCAGTACATAAGTGGAATCTGTCTCCTCTAAGAGGGTAGCGTTATAATCCTTTGAGTACCGGAAGGTTGAAAGGTCATCGTAGGTGAAATCGGTTCCTGCGAAGGTCTGATTTTTCACGTGGGAAGCGATCCTTCTAATCTTTTTGAATGCCGGGAAATAGACGTACATGACGTCATGTGGCAGGGAAAGGAAAGCAATTCCACGCTGGTCTGCTGGTTTGGTGAATCTGATCAGACGATAGGAATCTCCCTTCTGGTATGATTCACCCTCGCGGACACTTTTATTCCCGTGCTTATCGATCAGAATCATGATCATCTTCATCTTACGGTCTTTGGGGGCATTCATCGCGGAATCAGCCTTTGCCAGAATGGTATTTGCATTGGGTGCTGCAAAAATAGGCAGCACCAGTATTAGCGATGCAATTATCCTTTTCATCTCTTTACACCTCCTTTGATAAAGTATTTTCTTCCCAAAATGATTAAAGCTGGCAGGACTGTCGTTGCGAAAAGTGAGCTCAAAAGCATGGTGAGGGCTACGAGCCATCCAAATGTACGTAATGGTATGAGCTCCGCAAATATGAGCACGAGAAAGCCGAGGCCCACGGTAAATGCGTTGAGATAAATTGCCCGACCAGTGGTGAGCAAGGTGTTCCTCAGGGCAAGATTGGGGTCATCTGTCATGCTTAGCTCTTTCTTGAATCTCGAAGTGAAATGAATCACGTAGTCAATACCTATTCCAATGACTATTGCTGCAATCATCATGGTTGCGTTGTCAAGCGGAACTCCTGCAAATCCCATGATGAAGAAAGTGAATGCTACAACCAGTAGAATGGGATAAATGCCAATAAGACCACCTAAAACCGAAGACAACTGGAATGCCACGAGAATTGTTACAAGCGCAAAAGCGAGGGCAAAACTCTGCTCCTGAGATTTCAAGAGATTTTCATGGAATTTCCCATAGATTTTGAGAAATCCATTATTGATGGCAGTGAATTTGACCGTTTCTCCCTTTATAAGGCCTGGTGGAAGATAAACCTGTGGAGCCACGAGGGTGTAAAGGTCACCAACGATGTCCTCTCTTAATTTTTCGGGAACGAGGGGGTCAGATGAGGAGCACTTTGTTGAGGAATTTATAAACGCGCAGATGCTGTCGGCAAGGGTATTTACAAGTTGCGAATTTCTTGCACCTGTGACAAGAGAAGAGATGTAAGAATAGGCATCTTTCGTAATGTCTTCACTCAAGCCGTTAACATTTTCGTTTAAGATTTTCGAAAAGGAATCATAGTTGAGGGTCTCGATTTTATTGAGCAATTCATCTGTAATTTTCTCTGTCCGGGATTCACTCAGCTCGATATCAAACTCGTTGTAAAAATAATCAAAAATTGCGCTTCTTAGTTTTTTTAGACTTTCCCCAGAAAGATTTGTGGTGCTCTTGAGGTTCCTTTTAATGATTTCAGATATTTTGTCCTGATTTACACTTTCTGAGAGACGATATCGTGTATCCCAGACGATCTCAGATGAGGCACGCGAGATGAGAATGGAATCAACCTTCGGGACGATGTTAGAGGGGATGTTCTGCCTTTTAACTAAAACCGCTTCCCGCAAAAGGTCGTGGTTGATGAAGTTTTCTATTGAGTCAATGGTCGAGACAATGTATTTTGTCTCAGGATGTGAGAATCTTGCCTGTACGATGCCCTCGTTGTACTCTGGAGCCACGAGCTGGGATAGAATGTCCTGCCCTTCGAGCATGAAGAGGAGATTTGTTACACCTTCCCTGTTGGATGGGACATTTCTGATGCCGTTCATCACGTAGTTTTCCTCTGAAATCAGCGAGGCAAGAGATTGAGGGTTGTCTATGGTTTTGAGCTGACGGATGTATTTCTCAAGTCTATACATCTCACCAAGCACAACTGGGTTTTTGAGGTCACCACGGATGAGTATCTGAACCGGAATCGAGCCACCAAAATATTTCTGAAATATATCTTCTGAGTGCCGAATCTCGCTGTTTTTAGGGAAATAGTCGAGAATGTTTACACTGGTCGAGATCCGGAGCGCTCCTGCTATTCCCAATAGCATGATAATGAAACTGGCAAAGAGGATGGTTTTAGCATGACGAACAAGGGATTCTGCCACCGGCTCAACAATTTTTTCCATCAACTTAGAGCCTTCCTCGAGGTGTCTGAACCTTGCTGCTGGGGGAGACATGAATGAGAGAATCGCAGGAATCAGTGTTAATGAAAGAAGAAGTGCCACAAAAACGCCAAAGGCTGAAAATATTCCAAAGTCGGTTACAGAAACGAGATATGCTCCGGCAAAAGAAATGAAACCTGCGATGGTGGTTAAGCCGGAGAGGATGATGGGTATCCCTACTCCTTTGAAAGTTCTAATGAGGCTTTCTTTGCGTTCCCCGTTTTTAAATTCCTCTCGATAGCGGGAGATAAAATGGATGGTGTAGGCTGTGCCAATGGCAATGAGCAGGACGGGCATGATGTTTGAAATGATGGATAGGGGACGACCAACTGTTGCCATCAATCCGATGCTCCAGATGACGGATAATGCCACTGTAAGAAGCGGCAGAATCACTCCCCTAAGGTTGTGAAGACCGAGGAAAAGTACCATCATAACGACGAGACTGACAATTGGTATCAACCTCAGCATGTCTCTTAAAACTATCTGGTTGACCTCGATCATCTGCATGGGCAATCCGCTGAAATAGACCTTTACGTCTTTGCCGTGGGTTTCTTTAAGGGTGATTTTCTTAATTTCTCTTGCAATCTTGATCCTGTCTTTTGTTTCACCTAACCTTGCGACGATGAGGGCAATTCTGCCGTCAGCAGAGACGATTTTCCCCCTATACATATCCTTTTCCAGCACGTATTGCTTGAGTCTTTTGAGACTTCCCGGGTCGCTGGGGATATTATTTTCATCAATCAGATTTGTTACCTCGAGGCCGCCCTCGGATTTCCGGATGTCAATGATGTTTGTAAGGCTTGTAACAGATGCCACACCCTTCAGGTTTGCGTAGGTATCCGAGAGTTTAGCGATGAGCTTTAGGTTGTTGTATGTAAAAATGTCGTTGGTCTCAATTGCGACCAGAACAATCTCGTTGCCGCCGTATTTTTCACCAATGTAGTTGAATATCTTCACCTCCGGTGCACTCTGCTTGAGATATTTCGCAAAATCGCTCTCGATTCGAATTTTTCGAAGCTGGTAGCCAAAGAAGAGTGTGAGTACCGTTGAAATTGCTATAATTGGGATTCTGAATTTAAGCACACATTTAGCGAATTTTTCCATCTCTTACCTCCTCGTTGAAAACCGTGTTGAATCCCCAGGCCATTAGCGAGATTTTTAAGTAAAAGTTATTTCCTTCACGCCTCATCCTGCTCCATTTCATATCCAATTCATCCTGAGTACGCATGAAGTGTGGGAGATGGCAGGATTCAAGCCATCTAATTTTCGTTCTTTCGCCATTTTTACCACACCTCTCCTTCTCCGGGGAAATTGAGAAAATTATTAGCTTTCTTTTAAAAGTTTTATCCCTGCTTTGCTGGCTTAATCCCCTCCTTTTCCCAAGGGAAGGAAAGGCCGAGGAGGAATAGGTAGTCAACATCATTTCAAACTTCTCCAATTCTTTGGTTGTATTCGCAGGAAAAGTTTGACTCGAGACCATAGTCTCGCGTGTCATACGGAATTTACCCCGTCTCGACTTTGCGCGATTTAACTTCACAGTTTCCTCCACACACAAAATGCGCGAGAGTGACTCAAAACCTAAGGCCTGCCCACCTGCTCTCCCATCCCGACGGTATTTGTAAGTTTCGACTATTTTATTCATTTGGTCGAATAAAGTGCAAAAAATTTTATAATCTGGTGTCAGAACGAATCTATCACTTTCAAACACATCCATGGATTGCGGGTGGGTAATGATGGAGCTCGAGTATCCAGATTTCTCCCATTTTTCCCGATATTTTCCATCATAGAAGTATCGTGAATTTCTTGACTTCACGGCAAATATTTCATATTTGCTTTGCTGATTTAAACGAGAATAGAACTCCCTCCCTTCCCTCCGGGAAGGGAGGGCTGGGGTGGAATGGGCAGTCAAAATTACTTTGAATTTATTCATTTCTTTGTCCCTTGTATTCGTATAAAAAGTTCCGCTCGTGACCATAGTTACTTATAATTTGCACAGTTTGCTCCATCTGCTTCCCATGTCCTTTGCTCGGTCGTTCGTCTTTCCCGCCTCCCACGGAGTGCGAGAGAGGATTCCATAATCGATGGCCATTTCAGCGGTCATTCCGTCTCGACACTTTTTGTATGATTCGACTATTTTATTCATTTGGTCGAATAAGGTGCAAAAAAATTTGGTATTCTGCCTTGTTGCCTGGCTCTCAACTACCATTTTTATCACTCCTTTTCTTGATGCCGTTAATGAAGATATCAAGAAAGATATCGAGAGCCTGCTCAAGAGTCAGTTCGCGGTTTTTGCATTTTAGAGCCTCACCTGTTGCGAGGGGATATTCCAGCCCCTGCATGGCCTGGAGCACTAAAAATGCGTAAAGTCTGGGGTCCGGTATATCAAACACGCCGCGTTTTACTCCTTCTTCAAAAATGCTGGTAAGGGTGTCAATTTCAAATTCATTGTATTTCTCGCGTTCTTTCCGGATAAAGGGAAAGTACTGGAAATACTCGTCCTTCATAGCAGAGTAATAAACAGCCAGCCGTGCAAGGTATTCAAATCTAACCCTTGCATATGTTCTGATCTTCTCTTCGGGGTCATCAATTTTTTCAATGGACTTTTTGAGGATAAATCGGAGGGTTTCGCCCTCTTTGTTGATAATTTCTTTCAGGATTTCCTCTTTTGATGTGAAGTAGTGGTAAATGGTGGCCTTTGCCATGCTCGCCGAGCGCGCAATATCCTCCATGGTGGTCTTCTTGAAACCAAACTTCCCGATGAGCTCTTTAGCGACCTCGAGAATCCTTTCCCTTTTCCCTGCCATGATGATTAGAAAATTCGACCAATTTATTCGATTTGTCAATAGGAAATAGAATATCGCAAATTTCCATCATTACCCACACTGTGATAAACCTTTTAACAGGATAATTAATCCTACAGCAACACCTGAGAATTTAGTCTTGTCTGAGGGAGTCCTAATCGTCAGTGACGGTCCGGAAGGATAACAATTTCTGACGAGTTCCTGAAAAGCTGAGCTTGTTCGAAAATGTAGCCCCCTCCCATCCTCTCCCACGCACGTAGTGCGTGGGAGAGGATGGGAGGGGGGATTCTTCTTAAAATTCCAAATAAATTGAAATTTTTCCAACACGTTCTGAAAAGCTTGATTTGTTAGGGAATTTCGTTTATAAATTTCAACCACACGTCCCCGTAGCTCAGCAGGATAGAGCGGCGGTTTCCTAAACCGCAGGTCGCAGGTTCGAATCCTGCCGGGGACGCTTTTAATCTTCATCACCTGCCCCTCATCCAGTGTAAGTTTGCCAATGATACAACCTCGCATATCTCCCATGATATCATTTTTCCCGGAGAATTTTACTCTAATTTAAGCATCCGCACAAAAAGACCACCCAAAGGCCGAAATTTTTCCTTTACTTAAACATCCATAAAACCCCAAACCCTCAGTAATAGTGATGGATTACCCAAACAAGCCCTCCCATTGCAAACCTATATTTCGAAAACAAATTTAACCGTGTAAATTTTTCTCATATTGCCTGAGTATTCTATAAAATTGGCAGCAGATAGCAGTTTGAATCGTTTCCACTCATAATCTACAAGGAAATTTAAGGTCTTCTTACTGCTAAAAGTGTTGGTCTGGAGGAAAGTTCGCAGCAGGATTCTCTTTAGCAATTTCATCTCACCTTTAAGTCTTGCAATGTATTTGCTCTTTTTCCCTTTGCCATAGTAATAGTGGTCAAGTTCAATGCTGAAATTCAATAAATCTAAACTTTTTCCAAAAGATACAGCCGTGTTAAAGAATCCCTCATCTCCAATTACTCCTTTGATCAAATCCAATGAGACTACATCCCACCCCGAGCTAATCTTTGAGGTAGATATACCTGCAAATTTCAAGATTCCCTGCCAGTCCATCCACTCGTCCACTACAAAAAAGCTTGAACGCCATCCATTCCGAAAATTGACATCCACGGAAAAAGTATTCTTGTTGTATCTCTTATTGGCAAAATTCCAGTCAAACCAGTTGTGCGTAACCGCAGAAACCTGAGCACTCGATATTCCATGAAAATTTAAGTTCCATTTATACCATAGAGAAATCATGGACTTATGGATAAAATTGAGAAATAAAAGTTGTGTCTCAGGTGCGTAAAGACTATCTCTTCCAGATAAAGTCAAAACAGCATTAAATCCCTGAACATTCCTGTATCTCCCAAATCCAAAATCGTACGAAAAGCCCGTTTTTTCTCCCCTCCTGTAAAGATCAATTTCCGCATTAACACTCGTGTTTTGCACTGCATTTACAAGCGTTCCGAAAGAAAAGTGGTAACTCCTCTTCCTGGTGGAATCATAAATCATAGAAGAAACCGAGGCAGATACACCTGTTAACCGATAATTCAGATAATTGTAAAAGTAATTGATTCCAGCCGAATCCCTTACAATAAAACTCAAAAAAGAAGGATTTGCTGACCTTCTTACAACCTTAATCCCCCACAAAGGCTTGCTGATCGATCTCGTGTAAAAATTCATATAGTCAATATCATCTTTGAAAAAATCCCTCTTTTCAGGAAGGTAAATTGGCTTGCCTTCAAGATCAATCATTTCAGGGTCACTTTCCAATTCGCTGTAATCGGGATTCAACGTTACACCTAATTTTAGCTTTGCACCTCTTGATATAGTTAAATCTGCCCCCAGAGAGGTTAAAACTTTCTCATTTTCCTGATATTTCAATGCGAAATATGGCTTCAGTGACCATATCCAGGCAGTCTCCATCTTCTTAAAATGAATGACCCTGAAATTTTTATAACAGTAAAGTGGATTTTTACACACTGAGAGCACGAGGTCGCGGTTACCTTTCACCTCATGAATAATTACCTGAACCCTGAATTTTCTCAAAAACCAGTTATAAATCTTTACCTTAAAAATCCACATCGAATCTTTGAAATTTGAAATAACATCCCAGTTACCATCCCATTGCGGAGAGGTGTAAAAACTGTTTATATAGACGATTTCGTCCCTTTTAGTACCCGCAGGATTAAAAATGAATGAGTATGAATTTGAACCATCAGACACAATAAGTCTTACATAATCGTCGTTGAAAATTCTTGGGGAATCATAAGTTTTCACGGAAGAATGGGAAAAATCTCCTCTTATTCTGCCAGTAAAAATCAGGGTATCTCCCTGAAGTTCGAAACCAACAGTCCCTATGTTTACCACCTGTTGAGTTTTAACGTTGTAAAAACTCCTGAAAGTGACCATTGATATGAGTATTAAAATCAAGCTGTTCATAAGTGCCCAATGGTTCCTGCCTTTCTGGCATAGCTGTAAGAAAGGTCAAAGAACAGTGCTCCAATTACTATCATAACAATTGCGGACAGTAAAAGAATTCCAATGTCACCAGATGAAATGTGCTTGCCTGAGTGTATTTTTACCATTGTCTCGATCCCATAAGTGTAAGTTAGAAATTTAATCCACAAGCTTTTATTTACACCGGCTGCATAGGCTCCAATCCCAAATAGAAGCAAATTGACAACCTGCACGAGACTCATTGTTCTTTTGAATATCAAAAACAGGCCCGCGAATAAGTAACTCAAGCCCATCATGAAAAGGAAAATAATGCCAAAAACTCCGATGGTTTCGATGTAATGGAAACTTTTGATTATTCCCGCGAGATACCCGACTAAATAAAAGAATGTCAAATATATGAATGCCATGATTGTTGAAAGAGATGTTATTGATAGAATGAGCCATTTCACAGGATAATGGGAAGAAAATATTCTCTCGATTACACCTATCGTTGTCATATAATCCATTTTTAGCCCTACTCTATTGGCCGTATAATGGAAAAAT
The DNA here is from genome assembly GCA_015489415.1 of Caldifarciminota bacterium. Classification (GTDB taxonomy): domain Bacteria; phylum Hydrothermota; class Hydrothermia; order B15-G9; family WFZT01; genus WFZT01. The sequence continues at coordinate 9,770 of WFZT01000266.1, forward strand.
GTCCATGCGATATAGGCAAGATAAAAATTACTCCCTTTCAGCCCAATTGCGTTTAGACCGAGGACGATGGAAGCACCCCATATAAAACTTACAAGTATTTCGAGGATTGAGTTGAGTTTGTAACTCCACATTTCCAGAAGATTCATCTTTATCGAAATCCAGATGAGATTAAGCATTCAATATCTCCAGAAAAATTTTCTCAAGGTCTTTTTCATATACCTTGATCTCAAGAATTTCAGCTCCCAAAGAAGATAATTTACTCAAGTGACCACTGAGCTCTTTCGCGTCAGATGTTGTGATTTCAAAGGTATTGTCTCCGATCTCTTTTGCTCCCTGAAATCTGATACCTCTGAATTTAACCACGAATGTAGTACCCGAGAATCTTTCGAAAATTTCTTTCATAGATGTTTCGAGAATGACTTTGCCTTTATTTAAAAAGACAGTTTTATCTGCAACTTCGCGGGCAACTAACATCTCATGCGTTGTCAATAAAATTGCCCTTCCCTCTTCCGCTATGTGCTTGATTAATTTTCTTATTTCTATACTGGAAATTACATCAACACCAACAGTGGGCTCGTCGAGAATGATATTTTCCGTCTCAGGCAAGAATGAAATGAGAAGGGATAACTTCTGCTTCATACCTTTAGAAAACATCCTCACTTCGCGGTCGAGGACATCCAGAATGCCGAATTTCTTTGCAAGTTCTTTTGCTCTCGATTTATTAAGTTTTACACCCTGAAGGGATAGAAAGTATTCAATATTTTGCCACCCAGTAAGTCGGTAAAATAAGTTCCTGTCTCCCTCAAGCACTACACTGAGATGCTTTAAGGCTTTGCTTCTATTTCTTACAACAGAAAAACCGTTTAAGGTTACATCTCCTCCATCTGGCAAAATCAATCCGCAGATGATCTTTATCAGAGTTGTTTTCCCTGCCCCATTTGGGCCGAGCAGTACCGTTACTTTTCCATCTGGTATGGTAAAACTTACATTATCGAGCGCCGTTACTCCGGTTTTCTTGTATATTTTGGTTAAATCTCTAACCTCAATCATTAATAATGCCCCAATGTGCCCTCTTTTCTTGCTCTATTGTAGCAAAAATTTAAGATTAACACCCCTATGAAAAAGTAAATTGTGGATATGGCAAATAGCTTAACCTGGGTTAAAAGCAAATCAGTGGTCTTACCGTATTCAAACGTGTTAAAAAGTATCCTTGCTGCGTAGGTGTAGGGGACAAAGTTAATAATTTTCTCAATATAATGAGGGAAATGGCCTATTGAAAATATGCCGGCCCCAACGAGCACACTGTTTACAAGTTCAACTACAATTCCTGCTCTTTTCATAAGGAAGAAGAGCCCAACAAAAACAAGTGCCAGCCCCACAAAGAAGGGGGATAAGCTTACAAATGTGATAAGGAGATAAGAAAAGTATTTAATCCCGGGAGACACTTTCAGAAAATAAAACACGAGGTACAGATAAAATATGTCTATAAATCCCTGAGGAAGCGCGGAAATTATGTAGATTAACGATATTGATAGAGGGGACCTGCTAACAGAAAATATGCGCTCAAGTGTTCCCTGCTCTGCAAAACTCATAAAGCTCCAGCCGACAGAGTTGGCTGTAGATTGATAGAACGACCAGAGAAGATATGCGAGCACCAGAGGAATGGTATTGTGAGTTAAACTTCCAATACCTTTCACAAAACCATACCCCATTACTCCGATGAGCACGTACATCATTATGGCATTAAATTTGTATCTGTATATGTAAGCAAATTCGTAAAATACGACTTTCATTTTGATAAAGATTATAAATTATGGGAATATGAGGGGCAACTTTCGTTCTCCCTACTCGGGGGGTTATCAATGCGAATTATCCTTTATTTTCCCATTCGATCAGACTTTCTGATGAAATTACCGAATTTAGCACATGGGCTAAAAATCTCCAATATACCTCTCTGTGGGAAATTTTTGTGAATGAGAATTTTAAGATGTATCCCCTCACCCCAACCCTCTCCCGCAAAGCGGGAGAGGGAGATTTATGGATTTCAGTTGCGGCCCCTCATCACAACTGTCTCCCTGCAAGTATTTAAGCGGGGAGAGGACGTAATTTAATATGCCATCTCGATTATTGGATCTAAAAGTTGAGTCTTGAGGCTAAGTGAATTGTCACAAAATTACCTTTAAAGCTGGCCACAATATTAAAAAATTTCCTTACACAAGCTTGTGCCCCAAAACTTCAACAAATTCCTCCCTCCCCCACGCTTCGCGTGGGGGAGGGATTCAAGGGAGGGGCATTCCGCTTAAAAACAAAAAATTTAAGATGTTGGCTCTCACCCCAACCCTCTCCCACGAAGTGGGAGAGCGAGATTCGAGGATTTTTTTCTTGGAATAATAATATGTTACCTCGCTCCTTGATTTCCCCAAGTATATAAGCGAGGGGAGGAATTTTGGGAAAAGTAAGTGCGTCCCCGACCGGCTCTATGGCAAGCAAAAACAATATAGATACGTGTGCAAATTCCAGCCCCAAGCCTTACCTCACCACCCCGATCTCCTGTAAATCTGGAAGAATGGTGCGGGCTTTGTCTGGTGAGTCAGTTATCACTACAAACCCCACTCCCATGTTGAAAACGCGTCTCATCTCCTCAACAGGGATATCCCCTTTTTCCATCAGAAATTCAAATATCCAGGGTGTTTTGATTTGATCCCAGTAAATTTCAACATGCCTCCCCTCTGGTAGGGCTCGCTCTGTATTTTCTACCAATCCTCCACCTGTAACATGAGCCATGCCCTTTATCCCGACCTCATCAAGCAACTTAAGGATGTCTTTCACGTAGATTCTTGTGGGTTTTAAAAGTTCAATGTAAAGTGGTTGGCCGGTCCCATAATCCATGAAAATATCAATTTCCTTGTCTTTCAAAACCTTTCTCACGAGGCTGAAACCGTTGGAATGTATGCCATTAGATGGCAAGCCGAGAACCACATCTCCGGGCTTAATATCCTCTTTGCGCGGTATCCTATTTTTATCAACAATCCCCACAACAAACCCGGCCACGTCAAAGATTTCCTCGTCTATCATCCCCGGCAGCTCCGCTGTTTCGCCACCCAAAAGTATACCACCGGATTGCTTCAGTCCTTCATTAATGCCTTTGATAATACTCTCAAACTTTACCTCGTCTATCCTGCCCGTGGCATAGTAATCGAGAAAAAATAATGGTCGTGCCCCAACAGTTAAAATGTCATTAACGCACATTGCTACAAGGTCAATTCCAATTGGCTCAAGGTAGTTTGCCTCAAGTGCAAGCATGATTTTTGTTCCAACACCATCTGTGGAGCTTACGAGCACAGGTTTTTCGTAATATTTTAATACCTCTCCAAGTTCAAAAAGCCCCCCAAATCCTCCTATCTCATCTCCCTTGAGTGATAAATTTTTAACAATCTCGACAACCTTCTGGGC
>WFZT01000267.1 GCA_015489415.1 Caldifarciminota bacterium
AGGTGTGGAGAATATCGATCAATCCTATGCCTCGAAGCTCCATTAAAAACCTCGAATCACCTGTAGGGGCACCGGATTTTCCCGTCAACTTACCCTCTGGATAGGCAATGAGCTCCACAAAATCATCGCCAACAAGCTTGTGTCCCTTTCTAACCAGGTCAAGGGCGCATTCACTTTTACCAATGCCACTTTCTCCACGAAGAAGGATTCCAACTCCAAAAACGTCAACAAGGGTTCCATGAAGCTTCTGCCGCCTTGCCAGCATAAATTTCAGGTAGTTTCCAAGCAAAATAATGATTTCTGTTGCAGTGTAAGGTGTGGAAAGTACCGGTATCTTAAAACGGTTGGATAGCTTTAAAAACTCATCCGAGGGTATAGAGTCTTGTGAAAAAATTAGAAACGGGGCATTTTCAAATCCCCGGATAATTGTTCGCAGACGACGTGACCTTTTCAAGAACTCGCATTCTACCTCAGTAAAGAGAGGAATTACATTTTGTGGAATCTTTTCTTTAGGGTCCTTCAGGAATAAACCAGGAATGTAAAATTCCGTGGTGTAAACAACATTATCAATGCCTGCTTCATCGGAGATCAGGCGTAATTTCAAAAAACTCTGCGATATAAGGTCTTTAACTCTTATCGGGTCCAATCAAGCTCTTCTATCCTTTAATTTGTCTTCGTACTTTTTAAGCTGAGTTTTTATCTTGTCTTTAAGCTCATCTATGGCGTTAAATGCATCCTTTCCCACAGCAGAGACCTTAAGGGTGCTTCCCTTCACTTTAACAATCATCTCACCCTTGACTCTGCCTTTCTCTTCTTCAAGAATGAGCTCGCTATCAATAATATTTCTCGAAAAACGGTCGAGTGTACTTAATCTTTTCTCTGCATACTGCTTGAGGCCATTGGTTACCTCCAGATTCTTGCCCTGGATGCTAATCTTCATTTGTAACCTCCTTTGTGTTTTTAAATTCCACTTATATTAATTAAGCCACTCAATAAAAAAGTCAACAAGATATTGGCAAGGAGACCTGCGACAATGTCATCAGCCATTATACCTAACCCAGAGGGCAGATTTTCAAAATATTTAATGGGCCAGGGTTTTACAATGTCAAAAAACCTGAAAAAAACGAATCCTGTAAGCAAAACTGGCAGAGTAAATCTGTGAAATATAATAGCTGTCCCAACCCCCACAACTTCATCAATCACCACCGATTTTGGGTCATCTCCCCATTTATCCTCAAGATAGCTCGAAACCCATACACCCACAATCGTAGCCGAAATCAGGAATAGACCAACAAAAGATTCGGAAAGCTTCAGATAGTAAATCAAGAGAACAAAAACAAAGCTCGCTATGGTTCCAGGTCCCACCGGGATTTTACCAATAAATCCGAATGTTCCCACGAAATCAATCGTCAGGTCACCCGTAAATCTGAAAGCCAGATAACCGGTGATGGCACCGACGGCATCAGCCAGGAAATCCTCCATGCTAAATGTCCTGTATGGGATAAAAGCCTGAACAATTTCAACAAAGAAACCGATGGCAAGGGTAACGATAAGCATCTTCAGCCAGTTCTTCTCGTACCCTTTCATGAAGAAGACCATAAGGAAGAAGAAACCGGTGAAGTGTAAGAGCTTATCAAAATTATTAACACTGGCAAGATGACCAGCGGGTACAACAGCCGAAACAAAAAATATGAACGCAAATATCCATGCAATATAACGGAAATCTTTGAGGATTTTTGTCATTTCTGGTAAATCACTCCAGTAAACCAGTTGCTTCGATCAAGAGCCCTATATTGTATAGCCTCGGCCACGTGATGGGATTTAATATTTTCGCTTCCCTCAAGGTCTGCGATAGTCCTCGAAACCTTCAGAATACGATGATAAGCCCTCGAAGAGAAGCCAAATTTCTCAATGGCCATCTTAAGCAGTTTCTCAGATTCCACGTCTATTTTGCAGTATCTTTTGATTTCTTTGGGACCAATCTGTGAATTGCTGTGTACACCTTTTAAACGCCTGTACCTTTGCCTCTGAATCTCCCTTGCATTTTCCACACGCTCTCTGATTTTAGAGGAAAGCTCTCCTTCACTCTCCTTTCTAAGCTCTTCAAACGGTAGTGCCGGCACTTCAATATGGATATCAATACGGTCGAGAAGCGGTCCTGAAACCTTCGCATGGTATCTCTGGATCATAGAGGGCGTACATGTGCATTCGTGATAAGGGTCTGTTAAATAGCCACAGGGGCAAGGGTTCATGGCCGCCACAAGCATAAATCTTGCGGGATAGGTCACGGACATCTTTGCCCTTGAAATGGTGACAATGCCGTCCTCAAGAGGTTGCCTCAGGACTTCTAAAACATTGCGGTTGAACTCTGGTAATTCGTCGAGGAATAGAACTCCATTGTGAGCAAGACTTACCTCTCCCGGTCTGGGATTTGCACCACCGCCGATCAGACCTGCATCAGAAATAGTGTGATGTGGAGCCCTGAAAGGCCTCGTCGCTACAATAGCCTCATCGCTTCTCAGCTTACCAGCAACAGAATGAATCTTTGTTGTCTCAAGCGCCTCCTCAAGAGTCATACGTGGCAAAATCGTTGGAACACGTCTTGCGAGCATGGTTTTGCCCGAGCCCGGCGGGCCAATCATCAGTATGTTGTGTCCTCCTGCCGCTGCGACCTCAAGGGCTCTCTTTGCCTGCTCCTGACCCTTTACCTCTGAAAAATCCACATCGTAGGTCGCATTACTCGAGAAAATCTGTTCCACATTAACATCCGGGGCCTTTATTTCCACCTCTCCTCTTAAAAACCTCACAGTTTCAAAAAGCGTTCTCACCGGGTATATCTTCATCCCCTCTACTATCGCACCTTCGAGCATATTTTCATAGGGCAGTATAACACCCTCAAATCCCCTATCCCTTGCGGAAAGCACCATGGGTAAAACACCTTTAACCCTTCTTACAGCACCATCCAGCGACAGTTCGCCGATGATTATATTCTTTTCAAAGAAATTGCTTTCTGGTACATCACCAATTGCTTTGAGAATCCCAATGGCAATGGGGAGATCAAAAGAAGACCCCTCTTTTCTGATATCAGCGGGGGCAAGATTAATTCGAACTCTTTTTACGGGCAAACTGAAACCGGAATTTTTAAGGGCAGATTGGACCCTTTCTTTGGACTCTTTAACAGCTCCCTCAGGAAGTCCAACTGTCACGAATGATGGTAATCCCGGGGATAGGTCAACCTCTACTTCAACGATATACCCTTCCACCCCCAGCACTGCTGAGGATAAAACTCGCGAAAACAATGTACCCCCTCCTTGTGCATCTTACTTTTCTTCTTTTGCCTTTCTATACGAGTCATAAAATGCCTGGAACATCTCGAGAGGAAGCGGGAAAATGATGGTAGAGGTATTCTCAGAGGATATTTCACGGACAGTTTGAAGGAATCTCAACTGCAGGGTAATGGGATTACGTGCCAGTATATCTGCCGCAGATGAAAGCTTCTCAGCAGCCTGATACTCACCCTCTGCATTGATGATCTTCGCCCTTCTTTCTCTTTCAGCCTCTGCCTGACGGGCCATTGCTCTTTGCATCTCCTGTGGGAGATCAACATGCTTGATCTCAACCGCCGAGACCTTCACACCCCATGGGTCAGTTTGCTCATCAATTATTCTCTGCAATCTCTGATTAAGTTTCTCACGCTGAGAGAGAAGCTCATCGAGCTCGACTTCTCCAAGAACACTTCTCAGGGTTGTCTGTGCAATCTGGGACGTGGCGTAGTAGTAATCCTCCACTTCAACCACGCTCTTGGCCGGGTCAAGAACTCTAAAATAGACCACGGCATTAACCTTCACCGATACGTTATCCTTTGTGATAACATCCTGCGGTGGGACATCGAGGACAATGGTCCTGAGCGAAACTTTAACCATTTTATCAACAAATGGGATAAGGATAATCAGGCCTGGACCTTTAACGCCGATGAGTCTTCCGAGTCTAAAGATCACCCCTCTTTCATACTCTCTTAAAATCCTGATCATGGAGGCAAGAAAGATCAGGACAATAATACCTACGGTAATGTAGCCCATTTTGAACCTCCTTGTTTGGGATAATG
>WFZT01000268.1 GCA_015489415.1 Caldifarciminota bacterium
GGAGCAAACTTTGTTGCGAGAAGCACCACTTACCACATTACAATGACTCAGAGATTCATGGAGCAGGGATTGAAAAAGAAAGGATTCTCTCTCGTTGAGGTGCTTTCCCAGTGCCCGACATATTACGGAAGGCTCAACGACATGGTCGATCCATATGCAATGCTCGAATGGCAGAAGACACATGTTTACAGAGTGGGTGGAAGAGTGAAAGAGAACGCATTCCCAATGGGCGTTATTTATGAAGGTGACAGACCTGAATATGTCGAAACCCTTCAGCAGAAATACGCAAAATTGAGAGGGGAGAAATAAAATGGCAAGAATTGAGATTGCTTTAACAGGTGCAGGTGGTCAGGGACTGCTTCTCGCCGGTTATGTGCTTGCGGAAGCAGCCATACTTGATGGTAAAGATGCCCTTCAGGCATCGATGTATGGTCCCGAGGCACGTCTTGGCTCATCCAGGTCAGATGTGGTGATTTCCGATACTGAAATTACATATCCAAGAGCAACCAATCCGGACATTCTCCTTGTTCTTAACCAGGATTCTTGTGATAAGTATGTCAAAACTCTCAAAGAGAATGGCATCCTTGTGTGTGACATCAGTGCCGTCAGAAGAATTCCTGACGAGGACAAGATCAAGAACCTTTACAAGGTACCTCTTGCAAGAATTGCCTCACAGGAATTTGGAACACCACTCGTTACAAATATTCTTTCTCTTGGATTCATTGCTGGGATCACAGGAATTGTTTCCAAGAAATCCCTCGAGGAATCCATAAAAAAAGTGGTAAAGAAAAAGTTTGTCGAGCTGAACCTCAAGGCGGTCAACAAGGGGTTTGAGCTTGCAGAGGAATACAAAACACAGAAGGTCAGTGGATAGATGGTTGAGAAAACTTTAATGATAATCAAGCCAGATGCCACGGCGAAACGTGCAATCGGTGATATAATTTCTATGGTTGAGGATAAGTTTGAAATAGCCGGGATCATAATGAAAAAGCTCACTGTTGAAGAGGCACGTGAATTCTACGCAGTTCATAAGGGAAAGCCTTTCTACGATTCACTTGTAGAATTTATGACATCTGGCCCCGTGGTAGGTCTCCTTCTTCAGGGAGAAGATGCCATTAAAAGGCTGAGAGAAGTAGTTGGAGCCACCGATCCATCAAAGGCACGCCCTGGAACAATAAGAGCGAAGTTTGGAACGGATATACAGAGGAACGCCGTGCACGCGTCTGATTCACCTGAGTCCGCAGCTTACGAAATTCCGTTTTTCTTTAAATAGAAAATGATTTTTGGGGGCGCCCTTCGGGCGCCCCCAAAAATCCTCTCCTAAAATTTTCTCCTAAAAAACCTAAAAAAATCCAAATTCCTTAACGTGGTTGGAAATTCATTCTTTATATCTACACTTGCGAGATAACTGGATATAACAAGTTCCCTCCCCGCTTGCTAAGCAAGTGGGGGAGGGTCTTGGGAGGGGGTATTCCGCTTGAAAATTAGAAATTTAGGATAAAGACCCTCTGCAGAGATGAAAAGGGATTAATCATTTTACACGAAAAATTTGAAAAATGTTGCCCCTCTCCTTTTATCCTCTCCCCGCAAGTATTTGTCCGGGGAGAGGAGGATTCTGTGTTTGGATATTTTCATACAGGGTTCAAATTCCTTGACTTCCTGCCACAGATCAACCTGTGCATCTATGTCCTTAATAAAACTTCAAAAATAAAGGAAGTTGCTGGGACGGTCGAAATTCTTTCTAAGGCAAGTGTGTTTAAGAATTTACGCCCTCCCAACATGTGATAACTCAGAAATTGCGGGGGCGGCAGATACAGGTGGGAATTCCTTTAAAATTCTAAAAATTTTAGATTTATCGACAAAACCCTCCTAATACAAAAATTTAATTGAGTTTAAAGGGGGTATTTTTGAAAAAATTGATGGGGGACTTTCCCTTCGGGAAAGCCCCCCATCATGTTTACTACACTTTTGCCTTTTCTTTCTCCAGGAACATCTCTTCCCAGATTGGCTCTGTGAGTTCTCTCAACTTCTCATCATATTCTATCAATCCCTGGTGATACTCCTGATCCTTAAGCGCGATAGCTGCATTTTCATCCTCTGGTTTCACATGGGCCTCTACCGCTATTCTCATAAATTCCCTGTGGTTGTCCCTTATCGAGCAGGGCATAAGCCAGTTTCCGACCTCATCGCCGGACTTCATGTACCCATAGTTAAACTGCCACTCACGACCTTTCTTGAAGAAGTCAGACATGATGGCATCGGTCAAATTACCGCCCTTGTTGTAAATATCAATAATGTTGTCCACGTAGTAAGGAATAAAGACACAGGGCATAACATTTCCATTCCAGTCAATATAAAGATAACCACCGGGACGACCGTAAGCGATACAGCCATCGGAAACCACTCCACTGTTCCAGAAATCCGCTACGAAGTATTTCTTTTCAATCATTACCTTTCTCCACTGCCAGTACATCTTCATTCTCTGCTCGGGTGTAGGCATTAAATCAAGGGTAAATCCACGGCCTATGGGCATATACTGGAAGATCCACATGTGAGTAGTGCCAACTTCCTCGAAGTAGAAGTCATAAAATTCATCGGAGCTCAAAAGGTCTGCATTGAGTCGTGTCCCGGTTATACTGAGTCCAAATGGAACACCGTACTTCTTCAGGCGTTCAATAGCTTCCATCACCTTTTTATAAACACCTTTACCACGTCTCGCATCGGTTTCTTTCTCAAACCCTTCAACGGATATAGTGGGTGTAATATTTGCCAGGTCAGCCATCCTTTTTGCCACGTCTTCTGTGATAAGCGTTCCATTGGTGAACATGAGGAAGAACATATCCCTGTGCTGCTCATAAACATCCAGTATGGTTTTGCCATTGTCCTCGTACACCATGGGCTCTCCGCCAGAGATCACTATAAACCTACCACCCCAGAGCTCTTTTACCTCATTAACTATCCTGTTGACCACATCGAAGGGGAGTTTCTCATGGAAGGCCTTTCCTGAAGCTGCATAGCAACCGATGCAGTGGAGGTTACAGGCCTTTGTTGGCGAGATTACGAGGAACGAAGGTGGACCGTAACCGTATTTTTCCTTGAATTGTGCCTCAATATCCTTACCACTGTGCATGAAAGCGCCTTTAACGAGGTTCTCTATCATCCTTCTTGCAACATCTTTCGAGAAGTAGCCACGCTGAATATTACGCTCAGCGGAGTAGAGGAGTGCACGCAGCAGGTAGAACTTGTCTTCCTGTACCTTTCTCGGTCTGCCAAAGGAGTCGTGATTTACTGTGGCATCATAAAGCCAATTTTCAAATTTCCTTATAAAAAATCTTCTCACGGGGCCACTGCTTAAAATGCCTCTTGCTAACAATGAAGCCCCTTTCTCTTCCCAGCTTGTTAACTTCATTTTCAATCACCTCCTATTATTATTTTTCTAACCAATTGCTCTGGAATTGTCAAGGATTATGAAAGTTCAAATAAAGGATAATGCATTAATTCAATATTGACGAAATATATTTGAACTTATCGCGTGAAAGTTTTAATTCTTTCTGCAATGTGTAAATCATGATGTTTTAGGGGGATAAAGGAATAACGCTATTCTTTGATATACCAAATTTTAATTTATCTGTTAAGTGTGGTACTGTTAAAAGTGATAGTAACAATGTTTTACTATTAGAAAACAAAAGTATCATTATGGGATTTTTGATATTAAGTTAGATTGTTCCCGGTAATTTGACTCCTCAAGGGAAGTTATAGTGAACCTGACCAGCATCCGAAATTATCTCTTAATTTTTAGGTTTTCTAAAAGACTGATTATTGGCCGTTTTCAGAAGCTTGTTGAATACCATGGGTGAAGGATATAAGATTTCCACACTTGAAATAGGAGGAAAAAGATGAAGCTTAAGGACCCTCAGATTAGCAAGAATGCATTGACAATACTTGAAAAACGTTATCTCATGAGAGATGAAAATGGAGAAGTAGTTGAAAGTCCGAAGGAAATGTTCATCAGGGTGGCCCGGGTCATTTCAGACGTCGAAAATAATTATGGCGCAAGTGAAAAAGAGGTTAAAGACCTGTTCCTCAGATTTTATAACATGATGGCCGAGTTTAGATTCATGCCAAATTCTCCAACACTTATGAATGCAGGAGCACCACTTGGGCAGCTCTCTGCCTGCTTCGTGCTTCCAGTGGGGGACTCCATGGAAGAGATTTTTGAAGCGGTAAAAAGAACAGCTATTATCCATAAGTCTGGTGGAGGAACAGGATTCTCATTCTCGAGATTAAGGCCAAGAAACGATATTGTCAGGTCTACTGGAGGAGTCGCTTCAGGTCCGGTTTCATTTATGAAAGTATTTAACGAAGCCACAGAGGCAGTAAAGCAGGGAGGGAAGCGCAGAGGAGCCAATATGGGGATCCTCAGAGTGGACCATCCTGATATTTTTGATTTTATTAAAGCAAAGGAAAAAGAGGGCGAGCTTGCCAATTTCAATATTTCTGTGGCAATCACTGATAGGTTTATGGAAGCTCTTGAAAAGGGCGAAAAGTTTGAACTCGTTAACCCACGCAACAAAGAGGTCGTGAGGAAAATTGATCCAAACGAAGTTTGGGAAAAACTGGTCTATGGCGCATGGAGAAACGGCGAGCCAGGCGTTATTTTCATTGATACAATCAATAAGTACAATGTTACACCCGGTGTGGGAGAGATTGAAAGTACAAATCCCTGCGGCGAGCAGCCACTTTTGCCTTATGAATCCTGTAATCTTGGAAGCATCAATCTCGCTAAGTTTGTAAAAGGAAAGCCCCTATTTTTAGAACTTAAACGTGTTGCAACTTATGATGAAGCCATCGAAAGAATTGATTGGGATGGTTTGAGAGAGACCGTTCGCGATGCCATACACTTTCTCGACAACGTAATTGATGCTAACAACTTCCCGTTTGAAGAGATTGCTCAAATGACCCGCGCAAATAGAAAGATTGGACTGGGAATTATGGGATTTGCCGATATGCTTTACCAGCTTGCTATACCCTACAGGAGTGAGGATGCGCTAAAGATTGCAGAAAAGGTGATGTCTTTTATCCAGAGTGTTGCAGAGGAGAAATCTGTTGAGCTCGGAGAGCAAAAGGGCTCATTTCCAAATATTGATAAGAGCATTCACAAACCTCCAAGAAGAAATGCAACTGTAACCACAATAGCGCCAACGGGCACAATTTCAATGATTTCCGATACCTCATCCGGGATCGAGCCTATCTTTACTCTGGTTTATGTAAAGCATGTCCTTGACGGAGAAGACCTGCTTTATGCCAATAAATATTTCGAGCTCGCTGCGAAGGAGCTCGGATTTTATTCAAAGGAACTGATGGAGAAACTCGCAAGCGAACGTTCAATCAAAGGATACGATGAAATTCCCGAGTTTATAAGGGAAATATTTGATACTACCTTTGATGTCTCCCCAGAGCAGCACGTGAGGATGCAGGCTGCATTCCAGAAATATGTTGATAACGCTGTATCTAAGACCATCAATATGCCAAATTCCGCCACGGTTGAGGACGTGGATAAGGTTTACAGAATGGCATACAAGCTGGGACTCAAAGGACTGACCGTTTACCGTGACGGCTCGAGGCAGGAGCAGGTTATAAGTGTTGCGAAGGAAGAGAAGAGAAAGATGCCAGGGTCTCTTGTGCCAAGGCCAAGACCTATAACTGTGACCGGCAAGACCTACAAGATGATGACGGATATGGGAAGCCTTTATGTAACGGTCAACGAAGATGGATACGGTCCATTTGAGGTATTTGTCCATCTTGGAAAATCCGGCTCCGCTTCAATGGCCTTTACCGAGGCCATAGGAAGGCTAATATCCCTGTGTCTTAGAACAGGAGTGTCGCCAAAGGCTGTAATCAAGCAGCTAAAGGGTATAAAGAGCTCCACACCCGTGAGACAGGAAAATGGAGACGTGGTATTTTCTGTTCCCGATGCCATTGCCAAAGTACTCGAAAAGTACCTTGCCGGTGGAGAGCAGCTTGAGCTTTTGAGCTCCAGAAAACCTCTCTCACAGGTTGGTTTCAAGCTTGAGGTAGGGAAAAAGGTGGAAAGTGAGGATCACCACCACGAGGCTGAGATATGTCCGGAATGTGGTGGGGTTCTGGTCTATCAAGAAGGTTGTTACGTTTGCCGCGATTGCGGTTATTCAAAGTGTGAATGAGAGGTTAGGGCGGCGCCCTTTGGGCGCCGCCCTTACATTAATAAAAACATTCTCCCCACACTCTCAACTCATTCCAGATTTCTTACCGTTCTCTTGCATAAACATGCGTTGTTTTTTATAATTTCAGGGCACGCTCTTCTGAAACTTCGAAAAATCCTTATTTTCCCGGAGATTTTGCCATGAAAGATATTGAATTGGTGAGGTATGTTGCGAAACTTTCCGCAATTAAACTCACAGAGGAAGAAGAGATAAAATTCTCGAAACAATTTTCAAAAATAATCGAGTACTTTAACACGCTAAACGAGCTTGACCTCGGTGACGTGGAGCCTGTTTTCTCAGCATTACCGCTCAAAAATGTTATGAGGGCCGACATCGCTGAGGCTAAGAACCCGGAGAAAATTCTGGATAATGCCCCGGACAGGGAAGAAAATTACTTCAAAACACCAAAAACGATATGAAAATAGAAGACTTTAGTATTTTTGAACTCTCATACCTTGTAAAAAAACGACAGATCAGACCCTCAGCAATAGTTGAGCACTACCTGAAAAACATCGAAGATAAGAATGACGAGCTAAACGCATTCATATCCATAAATGAAAAGGTCCTTGATGAAGCGAAAGAATTGGACGCGCGGCTTGATAGGGGAGAGGAGTTGCCGGTTTATGCAGGTATCCCACTTGCCATCAAAGATAATATCAATATTGAGGGAATGGAAACCACATGTGCCTCTGAAATTCTGCGCGGTTATGAGGCCACTTATGATGCCACAGTCATTAAAAAGCTGAGGGAAAAGGGATTTTTGTTTATCGGGAAAACAAATCTTGATGAATTTGCTATGGGTTCGAGTACAGAGTTCTCGGCCTTTGGCCCTTCAAGGAATCCATACAATCCTGAGTACGTTACAGGTGGCAGTAGTGGAGGTTCAGCTGCTGCGGTGGCTGCAAAGATGGCTCAGGCAGCCCTCGGGTCTGATACCGGTGGTTCAATTAGACTCCCCGCATCCTTCTGCGGTGTATATGGGCTCAAACCGACTTATGGTAGGGTTTCGAGATTTGGTCTTGTTGCCTATGCCTCTTCTCTTGATCAGATTGGACCTCTGGCCCGGAATGTCGAAGACATCGCAATTCTCCTCTCAGTCATTGCAGGATGGGATTCAAAGGATTCCACCACCTCAAACATGCCGGTTTCGGACTATTTTGAATATGTATTCGAAAACAGGAAAAAAGAGGAGTACAGGATTGCACTTCCTAAAGAATACTGGGGAGAAGGACTTGATGAGAAGGTTCGCGAGCCTCTTGAGGAATTCATCGGATTCTTAAAGATGAACCGTTTCAAGGTAGAAAGAGTCTCGCTTCCCCATACCCGTTATGCCATTCCTGCGTATTACATAATTGCAACTGCTGAGGCAAGCTCCAATTTAGGTAGATTCGATGGTGTGAGATATGGAAGGAGAAAAACGGGCCGAAACTTTAGAGAGATGATAGAAAACACCCGTGGAGAGTTTTTCGGAGAAGAGGTAAAAAGGAGAATTCTTCTTGGCACATTTGCGCTGTCCACAGGTTACTATGAGGACTATTATCTCAAGGCTCAGAAGGCAAGGACATTGATTATTAACGATTTCAGAAACGTCTTTCATGAATTTGACTTTGTGATTGCCCCAACTTCGCCAACTCTTCCTTTTAAAATTGGTGAGAAGATGGATGACCCGCTGAAAATGTACCTTTCGGACATTTACACGGTGTCACCGAACCTTGCGGGATTGCCTGCGATCAACATCCCTGTGGGCACGAGTGATGGTTTGCCGGTCGGAATTCAGCTTATTGGCAACTATTTTAGCGAGAACCGTATGCTTAAGTTTGCTTACTTTGTAGAGAAGGAGTACCGGAGGTGAGGAATGGACGTTGTAATCGGCCTTGAGGTTCATGTTCAGCTCAAAACGAAATCCAAGATTTTCTGTACCTGCTCGGCTGAATACACGAAAGATGTTCCACCAAATACGCATATTTGTGAGGTTTGCACTGGCCAGCCCGGGGCACTTCCTGGGTTTAATAGAAAAGTGCTGGAATACGGTATCCTTCTGGCACTTGCAACCAGGGGAAAGATTAATCCGGTTATAAGGTTTGAACGAAAGAACTATTTTTATCCGGACTTGCCGAAATCTTATCAGATTTCCCAGTACCGTGCACCTCTGTCGCTTGGGGGCTTTATTGAGCTAAAGAGTGGCAAAAAGATTCGTCTCGAGCGTATTCACATGGAAGAGGATGCAGGGAAGCTTATTCATGTCGCGGGAGAAACATTCATTGATTTTAATAGAGCAGGTGTGCCCCTTTTAGAGATTGTGACAAAACCCGATATTTCTTCCCCTGAGGAAGCAGTTGAATTTTTGATGTTACTTCGTGAAACCGTCAGATATCTTGGAATTTCAGATGGAGATATGGAAGAGGGCTCACTCAGGTGCGATGCAAATATCTCCGTAAAGCCCGAGGGTCAGAAGGAACTTGGCACAAAGGTTGAGATTAAAAACATAAACTCCTTCAAATTTGTGAAGCGAGCGCTTGAATTTGAGATTGAAAGACAGGCAGAGCTTTTAAGGGAAGGGGGTAAAGTGGTTCAGGAAACGCGTTTGTTTAATGAGTCCAAGGGGATTACGGAAAGCATGCGAACAAAGGAAGAGGCTCATGATTACCGCTATTTCCCTGACCCTGACCTTGTGCCCATTGAAATTACTGAGGATTTAATTGAAGAAGTAAAAAAGGGACTTGTGGAGCTTCCGATTGAGAAATACAGACGATTTATCAGGGATTACGGACTTACAGAGGAACGTGCGAATATTTTGAAATCAGACCTGTATTTAGCAAATTTTTTTGAGGAAACTGTAAAAAAGATTGGCCAGCCGGAGAAGGTCGCAAACTGGTTGACAGTGGAGATTACGGGCATTTCCCGTGAGCTTGGAATTGAGCTTAAGGATTCAAAATTGACACCCGAGAGATTTTCATCATTGCTTGGATTACTTTTCGAGGGCAGAATCTCACGGGCTGTAGCGAAAAAACTGTTAAAGAGGATATACGAGACTGGAGAGGACCCCCTTGAAATAGTCGAAAAGGAAGGGCTTACCCAGAGTGAGGGTGGGCTTGAACCAATGGTGCAAAAGATTTTGGAGACACATTCTGAGCAGGTGAAACAGTATTGCAAGGGCAAAGAAAAGCTTATCTCGTTTTTTATAGGTCAGGCAATGAGGGAGACAAGGGGAACAGCTGACCCTGTGGAGCTTAAAAAATTGTTTGAGGAGAAGCTTAAAGATGCCTGCAAGAGTATGGATTGAAGACCTCTGGAACTACGTGGATAAAGAGGTTGTTTTGAAGGGGTGGATCCACAGGCTGCGGAAACTCGGTGGAATTAATTTTGCCATTTTAAGAGATAGGAGTGGCATAGTTCAGGTCGTGGACGAAATGAGATTGCTCCAGCGATTCAAGCACGAAAATGTTGTTGAAATCGTAGGGAAGGTCCAGAGGGAAAAGCGGGCTCCAGGTGGGATTGAAATCAGGCTCAAGGAAGTGAAGCTTCTTGGTGAGGTCTATTATGAAGGGCATCTGCCTGTGCAGATTTATTCGGACAGGAACGTTGATAGGCTGAAATTGGATACACTTTTGAAATACAGGGTGCTGACGCTCAGGAATCCCAAGCAAAGGGCTATTTTCAGGGTGCTCAACACTGTGGTTGATGGATTCAGGGAGTTTTTGAAGAAGGAAAAGTTCACAGAGATTCATACATCAAAGATTGTTGCCTCTTCCACAGAGGGTGGTGCTGACCTTTTCAGGGTTGATTATTTTGGCAGGAAGGCAAATCTTGCCCAGTCCCCTCAGTTTTACAAGCAAATAATGGTGGGAGTCTATGAAAGGGTCTTTGAGGTTGGATTTGTTTATCGAGCAGAGAAGCACGATACTCCGAGGCATTTAAACGAATACCTGAGCCTTGATGTGGAAATGGGATTTATATCTGGTCTTGACGACCTCCTGCAACTCGAGACGCGACTCCTGAAGTATATCTTTGCAAAAGTCCGCGAGGAAAATGAAGAGGAATTAAAGCTGTTTGGTGCAAGTTTGCCTGATGTTGAGGAGATTCCGCGGATTACGCTGAAGGAAGCTACATCCATTTTAAAGAAGGAATTCGGGAAAGCTGTTATTGGTCTTGAGCTGGATGCTGAAGGTGAGAGGCTGATAACGGACTATGCGAGGAATAAATTGGGCAAAGAGCTTATTTTTGTTACCCATTATCCATTGAGCAAACGTCCCATGTACACTTATCCAGACCCGGAAAATCCAGAGCTATCTCTTAGCTTTGATCTGATATTCAGGGGACTCGAGATAACAACAGGGGGGCAGAGGATACACGATTTCAAAATGCTTGTGGAGAAAATAAGGGAGCGAGGTTTAAATCCTGATGATTTTTCATACTATCTTGATGTTTTCAAATTTGGAATGCCACCACATGTGGGATTTGCTATAGGTGCAGAAAGACTCGTATCAAAGATTCTCGGTCTTCCAAACGTCAGAATGGCATCCCTCTTCCCCCGTGACCGCAACAGACTTGAGCCATAGGGGGTTAACGAGTTGCCAATGGGCAAGTTTATTCATTTCACCTTTTACAAAATTTAGCAAAGAATTTATGCGGGGGGAGAAGGAAATTTTTGGTTTTGGACCGCAAAAATAAAATCCCACTCCGAAAGTCCAGGCTTTGTCTGATAGGTAGCTGTAGCCACTTTTTTCCCTACAGGCTCTGCCTGTGAGTCCACAATTACTCTAAAAAACCTCCCTCCCCCCCAGGCTTTGCCTGTGGGGGGGAGGGAATTAAAGGGAGGGGGCATTCCGCTTAAAAAATAAAAAAATTTAAGATGTAGCCCTCACCCCACCCCCTGACATCACCCATGTTTTTGCTTTTCATGTATATTTATACAACGCAATCTGGGCGGGAAATTCAATTTTTCGCACTAAATCAACAATTTTTACCGGAAGGATATATTCGTTTATACCGTATAAAGA
>WFZT01000269.1 GCA_015489415.1 Caldifarciminota bacterium
CATTTCTTAAACTTAACCTTCGGAGGGCCAGAGTCAATCCAGAGGCTGAAACCCTCTATTCTTTCATGGTATGGATTGCTGATCCTGTAAGTAATCTTTTTACCTTTATCTTCAACCATAACCCTCACGTTTCGTACAGTACTCCACCAGTCGTAAACCTGACCGAGAGAGGCAACCCATACATTTTTGTCCTGCTCAACCTCGTCAATAAATTCCAGCACAGGCTTGAGGAATGCCATTGTGTGGCCTTCGTACATGGGATGTCCCATTTGAACCATCACACCTCGTGCCTCTTTGATAATTTCCCACATGGTTTCGAGGTATGATTTGAAGGCTTTTTGGCTGGCGATCTGCTCCTTTTCCGGATAATTGTCGGCATATATTTTCTGGTAAAAGAACCAGTCCGACTTCACAGGCGAAAATTCGTAAAGTCCGGTTGTTATAAGGTTTCTGCCAAAGGAAATCACAAGGTTGTAGGGGAAAATGGCCCCTTTAAATTCATTTAAATGGTCAACCCTGATGGAGGATTCGTATTTAAATCCATGTGTCCAGAGAGCGTAAATCCCCTCGGAAGTATAATTTACATAGGGGAATCTAAAGACCCTGGTCTTTCCGATGACTTTTTCAGTCATCTCAATTTCTGCAATAGACTGTGTGAGATTAAGGTCTCTGAAGAACGGATGGTTGAAGCTGTGGTTACCAATCTCGATCTGTTTGAACTTTTTGATGTATGAAAGTATATCTGGCTCAAGCCTTCCAGTAACAAAGAACGTGAGGCCAGGCACCCTATCAAGAAGCGATTTTAATGTAAGCTGGTATTCTGAGAATTTTCCGCCGTCGTCGAGTGTAACTGCAAGAACAGCTTTTTTGCCAAAAGGCCATGGGTCAACTCCAGTGGAATGGCCTTTTAGACCCATAAAAAACGTGGTCACTCTATGATAAAATCTTGTTATCTCTGGAACATCTGCCCAACCCCCATCGAACGAAGGATGCAATAAAAGAAACGAGGAAAGCAGCATGGCATAGCCTTTCCCATATTTCCTGATCGTCGCACCCGCGAAGGATTTTTTACCGTTAGACCAGACGAGGAGATTGTGAACATCGGACTTTTCATTTACGGGAACGAGCACCCAGTCATCCATGTCAAGTTTATTCCTCACAGGATTGTTGTACCAGTCGAAGAAAACTGTATCTTTATTGAGGAGTGCATAGCCTTTGATATTTATTTCAACCATATCGAAGCCGAAAGCTCGTCCTAAGGGCCATTCGTCCTGGGTTAATTTATTACCCGAAACCACACGGTCTTTTCCTTTCAGAGTATTCCTGCCAATATTGCCACCTGCAATAAAGAAACCACCGTTTTTTATCCAATTGAGTATGTTGTTCATGGAAATTGTATCAAGATAGGTGAGGGATAGTGGTCGGTCTATGTCGTGGTATCCGTAGGAAGTTGGAGCGATGATTATATCAAAGTATTTAAGAGAATCCGGACTGTAGAGGATGGATTTATCATGAAAGGTCACAAAAGCTCCGTGTCTGCTGAATTCTTCCAGGGCAAGGTGTGCACCCGGGGGGAGCATCCCTTTACCGTCTATAGTTGAGGTAAGAAACAAAACCCTCGGAACAGGTCTTATTAGAGTGACAAGCAATAGTAGCCAGTTCATAAGGCTCTTATTTTAACTACACCTTGCGATTATATCAACGAAATGAGCAATTTTTTAGAAAAATTCTGGCCTTACCTCACGCACGAAGTGCGTGCGAGAAGGATGGGAAGGGGGTATATTCGAACACTCGTCATCAAAGATTGACATGAAATTCAAATAAAATTATTATTACGTGCAATCCAAATTCACCTTAGGAGAGAATAAATTATGGGAAAAATATTGCCAAAAGAGGATTTAAGCGCTCATAAGACGATTACTCTGGAAATTACTCCGGAGGAGTTGGAAAAGAAAAAGCAAGAAGTCGCTAAGATATTCCAGAAAAGCCGCAAAATTCCAGGCTTCAGACCTGGAAGAGCTCCACTTAAACTGGTTATGACGAGATACGAAAGGGAGATCGAGCAGGAAGCGCTGGATGACCTTGCATACAATAAGGTTATGGAAGAAATCGAGAAAAACCTGTACGACTACATACCTCCTGTGAGGCTCAGATACACGAAAAACGACGACGGAAGTTATTACGTGGAGGCCGAATTCGACGTGATCCCCATGTTTTCCTTCCCTGATCTTTCAAAGGTGGTTGTCGAGAAAAAAGTGAATAGAATCACACGTGCAGATGTTGAAGAAGAGCTCGAAAGTTACAGAAAATCTTTTGGCCAGTTTAAAGAAGTCGACCGTCCGGCTGACGAGGGTGACTACGTTTTTGCTGTTTACGAGGAAATTGATCCGGCCACAAACAAGGTCATAAGGAAAGAGGAAAACGGCTATGTACGCCTTGAATGGGGCAAGACAGACCAGACACTTTATGAAAAATTAAAGGGGGCAAAGAAAGGGGATGTGATTACAGTTGATAGGAAGCTTGCTGTGGAGGGTGGTGAAAAATTACCTTTCAGGCAAGTTTTTCATGTAACTTCCATCAGGGAGCTTGAACTACCTGAGCTCAACGATGAATTTGCAAAACTTTTAGGATTTGAGTCCCTTGAAGAAATGAAAAACTCCATCGAAGAGAGTTTGAGAAAGAATGCGGAAAAGGATTCAGAAGATAGATTCGAATGGGACTTGATCGAGAAGATTTACGACCATATTGGTTTTGAACTTCCGGAAACCCTCGTACAGAGGGAAAAAGAAAGACTTGCCAAAACATTAAAATTAGATGTTCCTCCAGATCAGAAAGAATCAATCGTGGAGGATATTGCGAAGCATAAGGTAAAGGAATACATTATCCTTCGCAGATTCATTGACCTTAACGATATTCAGGTTTCAGACGACGAGGTGATAAAGCATATCGAAGAAAGGTTGGAAGACAAGTCTAAATTAGACCAGGTTGTTGAAAAGTACAGGAAGGAAAATCGGTTTGAGGAGTTGAGAAGGAGCCTTCAATTTGATAAAGCCTATGATATGCTTAAAAATCTCGTCAAAATGGAGGTTCTGATAGAGTGATGAAAGCACAATACATTCCTTATGTTATCGAGCAAACAGGCAGAGGCGAGAGAGTTTACGATATTTATTCGCGACTTTTAAAGGATAGGATTATCTTTATTGGTAGTCCTATTGATGACCATGTCGCCAATCTTGTCATCGCCCAGTTGCTCTTCCTTGAGGCAGAAGACCCTGAAAAGGACATTTATATCTACATAAATTCGCCTGGTGGTGTGGTAAGTGCAGGGCTCGCCATTTACGATACCATGCAGTACATCAAGCCTGACGTATCAACCATCTGCGTGGGAATGGCGGCGTCCATGGCAGCAATTCTGCTGGCTGCTGGTACAAAGGGCAAGAGGTACGCACTTCCGCATTCAAGAATAATGATTCACCAGCCCATGGGGGGAGTGCAGGGACAGGCTACAGATATTGAAATTCACGCAAAAGAGATTATTAAACTTAAAAACATGCTAAACCAGATACTTTCGAAACACACGGGACAACCCATTGAAAAAATTGAAAAAGACACGGATAGAAACTTTTTCATGTCGCCGGATGAGGCGAAGGAATACGGTATTATTGACGAGGTGATTACCTCGAGGAAGGAGATGATGTCCAATGGCAAGAAGAGCAAAAAGTAAAAAGATGGAGCCCAGATGTTCCTTCTGCGGCAGAACTGAGAGCGAGGTAGGTCGCCTCATAAGCGGTATTGACGGATACATTTGCGAGGACTGCATCAGATTGGCCTATGAAATAATCAACGAGAAAGACACCCCCCATCAGGGTGCCAGTGTAAAGCCACCAAAGCCCGAAGAGATTAAGGAATTTCTTGATGAATATGTAGTAGGACAGGAGTATGCCAAAAAGGTGCTTTCCGTGGCTGTTTACAATCATTACAAGCGTGTGGGATACCACCGAAAGGATATCGAGCTCGAGAAATCCAATGTGCTCCTCATAGGGCCGACCGGGACCGGTAAAACCCTTCTTGCCAAGACACTTGCAAAACTCCTCAATGTTCCTTTTGCCATCTATGATGCCACCCCATTGACGGAGGCGGGCTATGTGGGAGAGGATGTTGAGAATATTCTTGTAAGACTCCTGCAGGCTGCGGACTATGATGTCGCACGTGCGGAGGTGGGGATTGTTTATCTTGACGAAGTTGACAAAATAGCCAAGAAGAGCGATTCACCTTCAATTACAAGGGACGTTTCAGGCGAAGGGGTGCAGCAGGCGTTGCTCAAGATACTTGAGGGAACCGTTGTGAATGTCCCGCCTCAAGGTGGAAGAAAGCATCCGGAGCAGCCTTTCATTCAGGTGGATACAAGGAATATTCTCTTTATCCTTGGTGGTACATTCGACGGCATTGAAAATATTATACGTGCCCGTCTGGGCAAGAAAACAGTTGGATTTAAGACCGAGCTTAAAGAATTGACCGATGACGAGGTGCTTGAGAAGATAAGACCCGAGGACCTTATTAAATACGGGTTTATTCCAGAATTTATAGGTCGTGTGCCTGTGATTGCTACAATGCATGCTCTGACCCGTGAGCACCTTATGAGGATCATGGTCGAGCCAAAAAATTCTGTCTTAAAGCAATTTGAACGCTTCTTCGAAATGGAAGGTGTGAAACTAACCGTTACTGAAGATGCCCTTGCAGCGGTTGCCGATATTGCAATAAGCAGGAAAACCGGGGCAAGAGGTTTGAGGGCGATAATGGAGGAGATTTTGCTTGACACAATGTTCCATCTTCCGTCGCTCAAAGACGTGAAGGAAGTAGTTATCACAAGAGAGACTATTGAGGGGAAGAAGGCCCCCGAGTATATTTACTTCAAAAACAGGAGGAAGAGAGCTGAATAACCATGGAAACAAAAAAGACATATCCTTTGATACCATTAAGGGAGGTAGTGCTGTTTCCAGATACACTATTTCCCATTTTAATTGCAAGGCCATTTTCGCTCAAGGCTGCCCGCCATGCAATTTCAATGAGCGGCGAGGCAGTATTTATTACCCAGAGAAAGAGTTCTGTTGAACAACCTCAAAAAGAAGACCTCTACGATGTCGGAGTAATCGGTAAGTTCGTCCAGCATATTGTTGCACCTGATGGTAGTATACGCACGCTCATTCAGGGGCTGAAGCGCGTTAAAATTCTGAATCTTGATTACCAGGAAGGGTATTATCAGGCCGAGGTTGAGGAGTATCCCTGGATAAAGGTAAATCCATCAGAGGTTGAAAATCTCGCCAGAATGCTCAAGGACTACTTTAAAGAGTACACCGAGCTCAATCGAGTTATCCCCGAGGATGTCATAATAAATGTGCTCGACAGAAGCACAGAGATAGAATATCTTGCAACCAATATCGCCATTCACCTGCCTGTTAAGTTTGAGGAAAAGCAGAGGCTGCTTGAGACTCCAACCTTTGAGGACTTCCTGCAGGAGCTAATTAAGATTCTTTTGCGTGAGATTGAATTCCTGAAGCTCAAGATGGAGATTGAGGAGCGGGTGAGAGAGGAGATCAAGAAGTCTCAGAAGCAATACTTTTTACAGCAGGAGATAAAGGAACTCCAGAAGGAGCTTGGTGGCGAAGAGGGCGACGAATTTGCAATTCTCGAGGAAAAGATAAAGAAGGCAGGAATGCCCAAAGACGTGCGAGAGAAAGCCCTTGCGGAGCTGAACAAACTAAAAAGAACCCCGATGGTTTCACCAGAGGCTACTGTTATCAGGAATTACCTCGACTGGCTCATTGCCTTGCCCTGGAAGAAGAAGACAAAAGACAACCTTGACCTTGAAAACGCAAGGAGAGTTCTTGATGAGGACCATTATGGTCTCGAAGAGCCAAAAGAGAGAATTTTAGAATATCTTGCAGTTCTAAAGCTCAAAGGGAAGATTAAAGGACAGGTGATCTGCTTTGTTGGGCCACCGGGTGTGGGTAAAACCTCTCTTGCCAAATCTATAGCAAGGGCACTTGGAAGAAAATTTGTCAGAATTTCTCTTGGTGGAGTGCGGGACGAGGCAGAGATTCGCGGCCACAGGAGAACCTATGTAGGGGCCTTGCCTGGAAGAATTATTCAGCAGCTCAGGCGGGCGGGTACAAAAAATCCTGTATTCCTTTTAGACGAGATCGATAAGGTCGGTCAGGATTTTAGAGGTGACCCGCAGGCTGCACTGATGGAAGTGCTCGACCCTGAGGTAAATCAGAACTTCCAGGACCATTATCTCGAGGTGGATTTTGACCTCTCCGAAGTGCTTTTCATTACAACGGCAAATTCACTTTATGGAATACCGAGACCACTCCTCGACAGGATGGAAGTGATTCAGCTACGTGGCTATCTTGATTTTGAAAAACTTCAAATTGCCAAAAGACACCTCATTCCTAAAAAGCGAGACGAAATTGGTCTGCCCGAGGACGTGATTTCATTTACAGACCGGGCCATTCTGAAAATTATTCGAGAATATACACGCGAGGCAGGTGTGAGGGAACTTGAGCGTGCTATTGCGAGAATCATGCGTAAGGTCGCCAAGAATTACATTGAGAAGGGTGAAAAGGCAGAGATTACTGTGAAGAATGTCAAGGAATACCTTGGCCTGCCGAAGTACAGAATGCGTAAAAGGGAGAAGACTCTTCCTGTGGGAGTTGCCTATGGACTGGCCTGGACGGAATTCGGTGGCGATCTTTTGAAAATCGAGTCTGCGCTCATGAAGGGTTCGGGCAAACTTGAGCTCACAGGCTCGCTGGGAGACGTGATGAAGGAGTCTGCAAAGGCGGCCCTGAGTTACATCCGTTCACACTATAGAAGGTTTAGTCTGCCTGAAGATTTCTACCGTGACATTGATCTACACCTGCATGTTCCTGAGGGTGCCATTCCAAAGGATGGGCCATCTGCTGGTGTCGCGATTCTCGCAGCTATGATTTCTGCATTTACAAAAACTCCGGTCTCGGGTGATGTTGCAATGACTGGTGAAATCACACTCTCCGGTGAAGTCTTACCTGTCGGCGGTCTTGAGGAAAAGATTCTCGCCGCGCGTAGAAGTGGGATTAAAAAAGTGATTCTGCCTTACGACAACAAAGCAAAGGTCAGAAGCTTTAATCCAGAGATAAAGCGCGGGCTGAAACTCGTTTTCGTCCGCAATCTGGACGAGTTTGTTGAAGAACTATTTGGTGACATGAAGTGGGAAAACGCTGTACCGAGCTTCCAGGAAGGAGAATACGCACGCTGGGTGAGCCTGTAGGATGAAGGAGAAGGCGTTACTTGTCGGAGTGGCGAAAAGTTCGAGGGAAAGGTGGGACGAGGCCGACAGGCTTGAGGAGCTTGCCCTCCTTGTAACAACTGCAGGGGCTGAGGTTTTCGAGAAGGTTCTGCAGATTCGCGAGAAAATTGACCCCAAGTATTATATTGGCAAAGGCAAGGCCTACGAGATTCGGGATATTGTAAAGCAGTTTGGTCTTGACCTCGTGGTCTTTGATGCCGAGCTTACCCCTTCACAGGTGAACAATCTCGAAAGTATTATCGGCGTGAAGGTGCTCGACAGGACCGAGGTGATAATGGATATCTTCGCGCAGCATGCAAGAACATCTGAAGCTAAGATACAGGTAGAACTTGCTCAACTTGAATACAGGTTGCCTCGACTCACAGGAAAGGGACTTGCGCTTTCCCGTCTCGGTGGTGGAATCGGTACACGTGGGCCTGGAGAAAAAAAGCTGGAGGTTGACAGAAGACGGATTCTTGATCGTATTCATTTTCTGAAGCAAAGATTGAAAACTATTGAGAGGTCAAGAGAGGTTCAAAGGAAAAGACGTCAGAGCGTCCTGAAAGTCTCCCTCGTTGGTTACACCAATGCTGGAAAGTCATCCATAATGAATTTCCTGACGAGGGCAGGTGTGAAGGTCGAAGATAAGCTCTTTGCCACACTGGATGCGACAACGAGGATACTCTACCTTCCTGATTTTCCATACCGTGTGCTTTTGTCTGATACGGTTGGATTTATTGAGGATTTGCCGCCCGGACTTGTTGCCTCTTTCAACGCCACCCTGGGTGTGGTGAAAGAAGCAGACTTGCTCTTGCATGTGATAGACATAACCTGTGAGCGACTTGCAGAGAAAATTGAAATAGTTGAGAATGTTTTGAAAGACCTTGGAGTTGACCAGAAGACACTAATTAGGGTGTTTAATAAGATTGATATGTTGCTTGATAGAACGATGATCGAGAGGCTGGCTGAGAGGTACGAAAATTCGGTCTTTGTTTCTGCCCTGTCAGGTGAGAATATGGACAGGTTGACAGATGCCATAAGGGAAAATCTCGCTCGCCTCCCTTATATTCAGTACCGGGAAAACATGCAGTAAATTTCAAAATGTGTTAATCCGGGGTAAAGAATGGGAGTGATGGATAGCGTGTTGAATTTTTAAAGATTTCAAGAGGTATGCCCCTTCTCTAAATCCCTCACAAGCTTCGCTTGTGAAGAAGGGGAAATTTTACTTTTTATCTCACAGGCGGCACTTCTGAGAATTATTTGTTTGCCACAAAATTCTTCCTCTCACCCGCATAAATACTTGCGGGGAGAGGATTGAGGTGAGGGGCAACAACTGACAAAATTTCAGTAAAAATCTGTGAGTCTCCCTCTCCCACTACGTGGGAGAGGGATGGGGTGAGGGTTTACATCTAAATTTTCTAAGATTCCAAGCGGAAAGCCCCCTCCCTTTGATCCCTTTCTATAATGTTTGTTGTTATTTATGATGGTTATCACTAAAAATATAGGGAAAACACTTCGGGAGGAGATGGTATGAGTGGGTGGAGACCGGCCTTGGTCCTGGGGCATGACCCCGAGGGGGAGATTGGTCCCTCCACCTGGGGTATAAGCCTGGATTGTTATCCGTGTAAAAAATCACTCAATTTAGAAGGTTAGGCTATACCCCATTCGGTGGAGGCTCCCACTCTCCATCTCCTCCCAATAAAAAAAACAGGAGGTGCATTATGGATACCTTATACGTTGGCATAGACGTAAGCTCAAAAGAACTATTCGCCTCCTTCTTCGATGATAATTTACACCCCGCCATATCCTCCGCTAAATACCCTAATACCCCTGATGGCTGGCATGAGTTCTCCCAACTCATCTCCTCACTCTCCAAAAACTATAAAATCGTCTGCGGCCTCGAATCTACCGGTGACTTCCATATCGGTATCCTAC
>WFZT01000270.1 GCA_015489415.1 Caldifarciminota bacterium
AAAATAGGTCCGGCTTTAGTCAAGGACAATCAGTGCATATACGCAAACAGCGGTATTTAGAGGGGGTGGCCTACGCACGTTCGTGCGTAGGCCACCCCCTCTAAAAGTTTATCTCACCATGCAACCAATTTATTCCTACCATTCAGGCACTATAATACTTAGCCATGATGTTTTTAATTCTCTTTTTCTTTACAAACTTCAACGCCAGGCTGGATTACTCCATATTTGAAGCCCTTAATCTTGTTTATCAGGATGATTATACTTTTGCAGAGCAGATTTTCGATTCACTCATAACAAAATACCCTGGAACTCCCATTTTCTACGTACTCAAAGCAGGATTGTTGGATGCCTATATGCTTGACCATTCTACCAATGAATGGGAACCTGATTTCTACCGTACCGTCGAGAAGGGCATTGGCGTTGGCAAAAAATCTTTAAAAGAAGCCCAAACTCGTGAAGATTCCGGGTGGGCCTACTTTTCCCTCGCGTCACTTTACGGCTACCGGGCGGTTCGAAAAGGGCGCCATAAGAGTTACATAAAAGCCCTGAGTGATGCTTACAAAGCCATTTCCTACTACAAAAAGACCCTCAAAATATACCCTGAACTTTATGACGCCTACCTTGGACTCGGAACCTTTCACTTTGCCCTTTCAGTGCTTCCCCGGTTTGTCAAATGGTTTATTGCCCCCGGGGATTATCGAGAGAAGGCATTAAAAGAGATAAAACTTGCTGCAGATAGCGCAAAATATACAAGAATTCCAGCGCGAGATGAGTATGCATGGGTTCTCGCATTTCTTAAACCCTCGAGGAAGGCAGTGAGAATCGCAAAATCAGTGGTGAATTCCTATCCAAATTCCCGGTCATTTATGTGGACACTTGCTTTTACCTATAGACGCCGCGGGCACTGGTGGGAAGTTGAAAGAGCTTTCAAAAAACTTGTACCCATGACCCTCAAGGACCAGCGTGAGTATTATTACAGTCTGACCATTCTTTACTACAACCTTGCAAAGGCAAAGTATTTTAACGCCCACACCGATGATGCAGAATGGTACCTTGACCTTGCATATTTTTATCTTTATTTTGTCAGAGAGAAAATGCCTGACATGGACGATGTCAAAAAAGGTATGGAAAAACTTAGAAAATGGATTAACAGAAGGAAGCAATGGAGAGCAAATCATGGACCTATTAAAAATTTTAGACGAGTACAAAAAAGACGTCATTGAACTTTATGGAGAAAAGCTTGTCTCCATTTACCTCTACGGAAGTGCCGCTACTCCATCATTCATACCGGGTGTATCCGATTTAAACTTCCTTATTATCCTCGATGAGGTAAATATCAATGACCTCAAGCTTTACCACAGAATTCACGCAAAATGGGCCAAAAAGAAGGTCGCCCCTCCGATTATCGCAACCCCTGATTACTTATTTCGTTCCACCGATGTTTTTCCGCTTGAATTCAGCGAAATAATGGAAAATCACATTCTTGTTTTTGGAAAAGACCTTGTGAACTCTATTGATATTCAGGCCGGGAACCTTAGATTGCAGGTGGAAAGTGAACTCAAAGGCAAACTCCTAAAATTCCGGCAGGGCATCATTTTTCTCTCAAATGATACTACAGAGTTCAAAAGATTTTTCATTCGAACAGTTACCTCGTTCGTACCCGTATTCAGGGGGGTTTTAAGATTATTCAACGTTAAGCCACCCTATGATTTCCTTGAACTGGCGCATAAACTTGAGGAGCAGACCGGATTTTCAAGCTCAATCCTCGAAAAGGCATGGGAGATAAAGAAGGGTGCCCCAATTTCTCACGACGACTTAAATAATGTCACGTATCAGTTCCATGAGGAGCTGGAAAAACTTATCGATCTCGTTGACCGGCTAAAGGTGAAATGAAACTGCTTTTATTTATTGCAATATTGATGAAATTCCCTGCTCCGAGAGGGTATGTCAATGATTTTGCCCATATCCTATCGCCAGCGGAAGAGGCGAGAATAGAGCATCTCTGCCGAATTGCAAAGCAAAAACTCGGTGTCGAAATAGCAGTTGTAACCATTGAAACCTACGAGCCATATTCATCCATCGAAGAGTATGCCTTCAGATTGTTTGAATCATGGGGAATTGGCTCAAAATCAAAGGATAATGGCCTTCTATTTCTTGTCTCGTTGAGAGAGCGGAGGGTGAGAATAGAAGTTGGTTACGGCCTTGAGGGAATTATAACCGATGGCCGTGCGGGAGACATAATCAGAAATTACATCGTACCATACTTTAAAAAAGGGGAATTTGGCAAAGGGCTTGAGAATGGCATCCGAAGGGCCATGGAACTGATCGCCGTAGAATACAGTGTAAATCTGGATGAAACCGAAAAAGCACAGCCTGTGAGCCAGAATCAAAACGACTGGCGTAGTGCTATTATCTGGTTGATCTTTGTTATCCTCTTCATTCTCCCATTTTTCTTGAGAAAAAAAAGAAGAGGCGGAACAATTTTCTGGGGAGGTGGATTTGGAGGATGGGGTGGAGGAGATGGCGGCGGTGGAGGATTTGGAGGCTTTGGAGGAGGCGCCTCTGGAGGAGGTGGCGCGAGTGGTGGCTGGTAATTCCCATAACTTCAACAGTTTTCAACTGGGGGTTGATTTTACCCAACGGCGTTGTTATAATTATTCACGCTTAAAGATGATGCTCTTTAAATAACGATAAAAATCCCCATCCAACCACCCCCTCCTGCCCCAGGGAGTCCGTCCCCGCTCCCTGGGGATTTTTTTTCTTTATAATATTTTCCATGCAGGCTTATCTCCTTGTCCTTATTTGCGTCTCTCTCTGGGCCCTTATCCCGGTAGTTTCAAAATTAGGACAGACAAACCTCGACCATCACCAGTTTCTATTCTGGTCAAGTCTCCTCTCTTTCCTTGCATACTTCATTCCGCTCGTCCTAAAAAGGAATTCAGGCTGGAGTCTCTCGAGAAAAGAATCTTTTGAGGCTACAGGGCTTGGATTCCTTGGAACCTATCTTTACTACATTTTGCTGTACTATGGCTACTCTCATGCAAAGCCCCTCGAAGTGCTGATAATTCAATACAGCTGGCCCATTTTTATCGTGATTTTATCTATGATCATATTGAATGAGCGTCTCACTGCTCTGCGGGGAGTTTCAGCACTATTTGGATTTATGGCAGTTTTACTTGTGATAACCAGGGGAAATTTACATAGTATCCGGTTTTCAAATCTCAGCGTTGACCTGATAGTTCTTTTTGCCGCTTTTGTTTTTGCACTGTTTTCTGTACTGAGTAAAGACATAAAAATCCAGCCTTTACCTCTTCTTACTGTGTATTTTGGAACAGCCCTAATTTTTTCGCTCGCGGGGATGTTTATCTTCTCGAGCTTCAGAGTGCCTCACGGCAAAAGTATTCTGCCGGTGCTAATAAATGGAATCTTAGTGAATGGGTACTCCTACCTATTCTGGATACTTGCATTGAGGAAGGCGGAAGCGTCATATGTTGCGCTGTTTGTGTACCTAACGCCGATAATTTCGACTATGTATGTTGTGTTAATTTTTGGGGCGAGGCTCAGCCCGATTTTCGGGCTGAGCCTCGCCCTCATAGTTATAGCCGGCATTCTAAATCAGAAATCACAGATGGGAAGCTCGGGTTAAACCCAGCCGGTTACCCGGTAATATTTTTATTCGGTTCATTTATGGGGAAACTAAACAAGAAAAAAGATGGAGGACTTATTTATGGTGAAAAAGGGTGTGGGCGGCGCCTTCGGCGCCGCCCACACCCTCAAATTTCTTACGCAAATTTCTTAAACAGCTCGTCAACCTCTTCCTCTAACTTCTTCACATGCTCGGCTGAGGTCCTGAGTGCTGCCATTTCCTCATCATTGAGATCAAGCTCGATTATCTTTTCTGCTCCGCCTTCACCAAGTACCACAGGCACTCCGATAAATACGTCCTTAATTCCATATTCGCCATTTAGATACACAGATGTTGGGATAACCCTCTTCTTGTCCTTGATGATGGACTCGACCATGATTGCCACTGCCGCACCGGGTGCGTAATAAGCACTTCCTGTCTTCAGAAGTGAGACAATTTCTCCACCACCCTTCCTGGTTCTCTCAACAAGCCTGTCGATGGTCTCCTTATCAAGAAGCTCAGTGATAGGTATACCCGAAACAGATGCAAACCTCGGCAGAGGAACCATGAGGTCACCATGGGTTCCCATCACCATTGCCTGAACATCTTCAGGGGAGACACCGAGTTCCATGGCAATGAAAGCCCTGAATCTTGTGGCATCGAGGGCACCCGCCATTCCCATAACCCTATTTCTCTCAAAACCAAGAACCTTATAGACTGTGTAAACCATTGCATCGAGAGGGTTTGTAACCACGATGACGTAGGAATTTGGGGCATACTTTTTAATCTGCTCTGCAATGCCGCGAATGATCTTGAAGTTTTTCTCAAGAAGGTCTTCACGGCTCATTCCAGGCTTTCTTGCAAGTCCAGCTGTGACGATTACGACGTCGGAATCTGCGATGTCTTCGTAGTTATTTGAACCTTTGGCAAAGTAACTGTATCCAAGGAGTGGAGCAGCTTCTGCCATATCCAGAGCCTTACCCTGAGGCATTCCTTCAACAATATCAAGAAGTACGATATCTCCTAATTCTCTTGCGAGCATTTCTTTTACTGCATGCTCGCCCACATGACCTGCACCTATCATTGAAATTTTCTTTCTCATTTCATTTTACCTCCATTTAAATTTTCAATTAAATTTTATGCCATAAATCGAATATGTTCAATGAATTGCCCGGTGGAAACTAATACCTTTCGACTGGATAGCGCCAGTCTTTGTCGAGACACATCTTTGAAAGCCTCGTGATTGTGGGAGGTTTTCTTTTGTGCTCTGAGCGTATGATTCTGCGATAAATGTCCTCAACTGAGTCCATGCTGATATTGAGCAACTCCGAAGTTTCCCGGACTGAGAGCTCAAGCTCCACGAGAGCGTATAGAACCCGGTCTATTTCGTAATATGTGTGTCCAAGTTCTTCTTCGTCAGTTTGTCCCTTCCAGAGCCCAGCAGATGGTTTCTTGCGTATGATTTCCGTTGGGATACCGATATATTCGGCAAGTTGCCAGACCTGAGTTTTATAAAGGTCACCTATAGGATAGATATCTGCTGCCATATCGCCAAATTTTGTTCCATATCCGAGGAGAAGCTCTGTTTTGTTGGACGTACCAAGGACAATCTTGCCCTCGTAGTTGGCATACATGTAGTTTACGATCATCCTTATCCGGGGCTTTACATTGGCAATGGTGAGTCGAGTCTGAGGATCATTTAGGTCCTGATTGGGGAGCATCTCTGTAAACCATTTCACAGCATCGTTGATTTTAATATACTTGTATTTGATCCCCCGGGATTTAACAAGATTCAGGGCATCCCGAATGTCATTTTCAGGAGAAATTCCCTCTTCTGGCATTATGATGGCAAGCAGTTTGTCCCCAAGAACCTCGTGGGCAAGAGTGGCCACAAGGGATGAATCAATTCCACCGGAAAGCGCCACCACTCCGCCTTTTGCACGTATTTTCTCAATCCTCGTTAGGATAGATTTTTGGATGATCCTTTTAAAGATTTCGAGCTCTTCTTCAGTGAGTTTTATGTCTATTGTCTGGTTCATAGATTCATATCCTCATAGGCATCAAGGAGTTCTTCGAGAATCTCCCTTCTTACCTCACGCACCCTGATGTCGCGTCTTCGAAGTCTCTTTGATTCGTCCAGGTCGATTTCCACTGTATCAAAGGTTTCTTCAAGCAGTGGAAGCTCTTTTATCAGCTTACCAGATGCACTGAACGCCATGCTACCTCCCCAATAGGTAACGCCGTCCTGTATCCCTGACTGGTTCACGAAAACAGCGGGAAGTATATTGTCTCTCACGCGCTCCCTCAGAAAATCTTTCCACAGTAGGTTTTTGCCTCTATCGTAGGGAGATGCAGAGAGAACAATCAGTATTTCAGCGCCGCGGAATGTTAGTCCCCTTGATGGCTCAGGAAACCATACATCCTCGCAGATCAGGACACCAAGGTTTGCATATTTTGTTTTAAAAACTGGCAGATGTGAGCCGGGTTTAAAGTATCTTTTCTCATCAAAAAGCCTGTAGTTTACAAGTTGCACCTTATGATACTTACCGATAATCTCACCGTCTTCGATGATAGCAGCTGCATTGTAGAAAAATCCCCTTTCATCCTGGTCAACAAATCCGACTACTCCAATTATTCCGGCCTCTCCGGCTACCTGCTTTATCTCCTCGAGGGCTTCGAGATTTTCGTTGACCTTATCGAGATAGATGTCGCCAGAGCCAAATCCCAGGGTCGAAAGCTCTGGAGTTATGAGGATTTTCGCCCCACTCTCCCGTGCTTTATAGATGGCATCAATTATTTTCTCCTTGTTGCCCTGAACATCTCCAAGTTTCGTTTCAATCTGGGCCATTGCAATCTTTAGTTTCTTCATGTCAATCCGCCAGGGTTAATACAACCTTTCGCCCCACCTTGACTATTTTCCCGGGTAATGGGTACTGCTCGACAACAGTCTGCGGTGGAGCGGGGTAGGTTTTGTACCCCTTTATTACGGGAACGAGCCCGTGTTTTACGAGAGTTACATTAGCCTTTGAAACACTCATACCTCTCACGTCTGGCACCTTTACCTCCTGCCCGTGACGAGTGTACATGGGCATGATTACCTGGTCAACCACAACGAGGGTGACCAGGGAAAGCACTCCAAACGTAATAAGTGCTATGATAACAATTTTTAAATACCGCTTCACGGCTCTATTTTTTAGCTCTTACAGTATTTTGTCAATAATAAACGAGACCGCAAGGAGCAATCCGATATTCAGGTGAAGCTTTATCGTGGCGGCATTTGCAGGTGTAAGCTCACGGAACCTGTTGTAATTGTTTTTCACAATTTTCTGGGTTTTGATAGCCACAGGGAGAGTGACAAAGACGATTAATGAGCAGACAGGGAGTGCTTTTGCAAGGATACCAATAATTACACTCAGGTAGGATAGATAGAGCAAGATGATGTAAATCTGTGCCGCCCTGTTTAATCCAAGTCTTGCTACAAGATGAACTTTGCCCGCTTTTTTATCCGCTTCACTGTCCTGAAATTGGTTGATCCAGAGAACAAGTGTTATGAGAAGGGAGACTGGAATGGATGCAATAACCGGTGTCCATGAGAGAAAATCTGTTTGAACAAAAAATGCCCCCAATGTGATCAAAATACCGAAGTTCAAGCCAATGAGAATTTCACCCACACCCTTTCCGGCAAGGAAAAGAGGGGTTGCAGTATAAAAATAACCTGAAAGAAGTCCGATGAATCCGAGTATCAGAACAATGTATCCATGACGAATGAAAAGGATGATACCCATTGCAAGGGCAATGAGGTATGCGACCATAAAGATCCCCTTCATCTCTTCTGGAGAAATTAAACCATTTGGAATCATTCTTGAGCCCCCGGTAAAGGGGAAAGCGAATGTTTTATTGTACCTGTCTGTTCCGTTTTTCCAGTCATAGTAGTCGTTTGAGGCGTTTGCACCTGCGTGAAGTGCGATCACTCCCACGAGCGTTAAAAGGAAATCCACCAGCGAAAATTTACCATACCACGCCCAGGCCATGGCCGTACCGAGCAATACAGGCACAATACTTGCAGTGAAGAATGGCGGTCGAGTTGCCATAATGTAAAGCTTCAGTCGTTTCATCAGTCCTCACCTCCGTTTTCTTCAAGGATTTTTAAAATCATGCGAAAATCACTTTTGATTTCATGCATACGGCCTGGATTTCTCAAAATTGCCGCGGGGTGATATGTAACGAGCAACCTGGGGCCGAAAACCGATTCGTGGAGTTTACCCCTGAGTTTTGAAAGCGGAACCTTATCTCTTCCGGATAGGAAATACGCAGCAAATCTGCCAAGTGCCACAAGAAGCTTGGGTTTTATTATTTTTATCTGCTTTACAAGATATGGGCTGCATGCCCTGATTTCTGCTGGAAGAGGGTCTCTATTGCCGGGAGGTCTGCATTTTAAAACATTGGCAATGTAAACATCTTTTTCCCTGTCAAGCCCAATCTCCTTTAGAAGTTGAGTCAAGAGTTTACCAGCCCTGCCAACGAATGGCAGACCTTCACGGTCTTCATCTGCACCCGGTGCCTCTCCCACAAACATAACCTTTGCGTATGGATTCCCTGAGCCGAAAACGTAGTTTGTTTTTTGCAGGTGAAGGGGACACTTCTTACACCTGTAAACCTCTTCTTTTAGCTCTTCGAGTTCTTTTTCGACAGTTCTCACCTCTTCCTTCTCCACCAAAATTTCATTTATTCCGAGGAATTCTTTTAAAAACAGGAGTACTTCTAAGTTATCCTTTCTCAATTTTCTCGGCTATTTTGTCATAAAGCAAAATTGCAAGCTCGGACTTGGTTATGGTCTCGAGGGGTATTCTCTCTCCATCCTTCGTTAGAATGTAGCCACTGATGTAATCGCTTCCCATGGCAGTAGCGTAATTTGCTACAATCATGTCCACTCCCTTCTCTTCCATCTTTTTTCTGGCGTTTTCAAGTAGATTTTTAGATTCAAGAGCAAATCCCACGAAAACCTGGTCGGGTCTCTTATGTTCACTCAGACTTTTCAAAATGTCTTCAGTAGGCTCAAATTCTACCACCAGTTTTCCACCCCTTTTAACCTTGCCTTCCATTCTCCCAACAGGCTTAAAATCCGATACAGCGGCGGCCATTATCAGGACATCCGCTTTAGGCACAATTTCATGAAGGGTCGCCGAAAGCTGGTCAACACTGCGGGCGTAGTAAATTTCATCGTAGTAAAGGGGATGAACCTCAACTCTTCCCACCACTGCGATAACGTGAGCTCCGAGCTCTTTTGCCCTTCTTGAGAGCGAAATACCCATTTTGCCGCTGGATTTATTGGTAATTACACGCACTTCGTCAATATCTTCTTCTGTGCCACCATAGGTAATGACAATTTTTTTACCGCGTAATTTTCTCTCGGTATTTCCAATCTCGATGACTCTCTCAATGATGTCTTCGGGCTCAGCCATACGACCGATGCCACGGTCTCCAGAGGAAAGCTCACCTTCGTAAGGGCCTATGAATTCATAGCCAAAAATTTTCAGCCTTTTTACATTGTCCTGAAGTACGCGACTGTTCCACATCTCGGTGTGCATGGCTGGAGCAAGCAAAACAGGTCTGTCTATAGCTCCAATCGTGGATGTCAGTAGGTCATCTGCAAGTCCGTGAGCAAGCTTACCTAAAAAGTGCATGGTGGCCGGTGCCACTACCACAACATCTGGCCACCTCGCAAGCTCGATGTGAAGAGGCACTTTCTGACCAGGAATCCAGAAGTCGTCCTCTGTAAAAACATCGTTAACTGTGAGATTGGATATAGAGAGTGATGAGATAAAATTCTCACCCCCTCTTGAAAGTATAGTTTTTACTTCGTGCCCGGCTTTTACTAAAAGTCTTGCAACTAAAACACTTTTGTATGCTGCTATACTACCGGTTACGCCCAGAAGGACCTTCACTTATCACCACCTTTCTGACTTTTGTCTTTTTAACAATCCTCCACTTAATTTCGCCTCTGATCAATTTCTCAAGTGCCAGTATGGTGGGCTTTATAGGTAGCTTCTCTCCCCTTTCTCTTGCCTCTCTTGCGATTCTCCTTGCTTCTTTAGAGGCAATCACAATCGCTTTGTATTTATTGGGCATAACCTTCCACAGGTCATCAACTGTGAATCTTTCCATTTTTCAATCACCTCCAGGGCGTTGATTATAAAGCATTCAACCCGTATTGGGAATGTTTTTATGTGCTTTTTTAGGGGTGGCCCGCGCACAGAGTGCGCGGGCCACCCCTAAAAAAGAGAGACAACTTTTCAGTCAGCCCAACATGAGCTGTTTGGCGAACTTCACGTTATTTAGGTTTCCAAAAGGAATCCCCCCATCTATCTCCTTCCCCCGCATAAATTTGTTCGCGGGGGGAGGATGAAAGGAGAGGGGCCACATATTAAAGTTTTTTGGATAAAATGAGAGAAAATCTAACAAATTTTCCCTCACATCCAGTGTATGAGGGTGTTTGTCTTAGATTATTAATTTTTCAAGAGAGACCCCTGCGTCTATACTTGCTTTGACAAGCAGTAGAAATCATTAGATAAGCTCTTTTTGCAAATGTAGATTATGGAGAATCGAATTTCCCAAATCCTTTTGTTTAACCTTGACATTGGGCGATGAAAGTGATTACACTAATAAAAATTTCCCAGGGAGGTAGAAAAAAGATGAAGAAGCTCATCATCGCTATAGCTGTATTCGGAGCACTC
>WFZT01000271.1 GCA_015489415.1 Caldifarciminota bacterium
CGGCAACGGGTTTAAAGAATTTGAGCTCAATTAAAGTTTTGCCTTTAGCCCTCATTGTTACCATGATGGATTCTGGAGGATTAGTTACAATCTGAAGTTCAGCAGGGATGTTCTTGAATTCCAGCTCAATCGGCCTCGTAACTGAGTATTTCTTCTCTGTCACGGCGTGGAACCATACAAGAACAGCAATAAAGAGAGAAAGTAGCTTAAGACCGAAATTTTCCGTTATCTTTCTAAGCACTTTCCACAACCCTCCCGTATAGTAATACGGTTAACCTCTCCTGTAAATCATCTTTCGTGAGCGGTGGTGAAATCTCTCCATTTACTGCAACCCTAATGGACCGTCTTTCCTCAGATACAACAACACTTACAGCATCTGTAACTTCAGTTATTCCAATAGCTGCCCTGTGCCTTGTACCAAAGGAAGGATCAATCTTTGGATTGTCGGAAAGCGGTAGCACGACTTTGCACGCAGCAATCCGCCCTTCTCTTATGACAACAGCTCCATCATGGAGTGGAGTGGGAGGTGTAAAAATTGTGACAATCAGAGGTGGTGATATCTCAGCTTCCAGAGGGATCCCGCTCTCATCTATGAATTCCTTAAGAGAATCCTTTCTTTCAATCACCATGATGCCACCGAGTTTCCTATCTCTCAGCATGATGGCAGAGTTAACAATTCGAGAGATTTCTTCCATTCCCCCTCTTGGATACAGTCGTTTGAAGAAACTCGTTTTTCCAATCGCAGCAAGCACCTTCCTGATCTCAGGCTGAAAAATAACTATCAATGCTATCAGAGCGATGGATTCAATCTGTGCCATTATCCAGTTGAAAGCCTCAAGGTGGAGAAAACTTGCAATAACAGCCGCGATAACTATAAGGACAATTCCCCAGAAAATGTAAGACGCCCTTGTCCCCTTGAAAGGTTTTAATGTCTCATAAGTAATAAACCAGACGAGGAGGATGTCTATTAAGTCTTTTACTCTGAAGGTCAGGAAATCCATTTCACCTTGATTTTAATGGGGATTTCGAACCCATTCAAGAATCAGTGTTTAAATGCAGTTATGAATGCTGGTGGGCCCACGCACGAAGTGCGTGGGCCCACCAGCAAAGAAAAAATGAATCATTAGACATGAGTGTGTTCGAAAAAATCTCAAAAAATTTAGATTTTTAGCAAGATGCCCCCACCTCTCTCCTTCCCCCGCGCACTTTGTGCATGGGGGAAGGATGGGAAGGGGGTATTTACGAACAGGCTCATTTAAATATGAGCGTGTTAGAAAATCCTAAATTTTAGAGTTACCTTTCCCAAGGGACCTTCGTAACCACGGTGACAATCGCAGTCAACAAATTTCCCCTCCTTCCATTGGAAGGAGGGGCTAGGGGAGAATGGAAAAAATAAATGAACCCAAAATCTTGCCCGCCATAATTTCCCCATTCCACCCCTGCCCTCCCTTCCCCAGGGAAGGGAGGGTGAAAAGACCTGAATCATTGAATAACATATTTTTCATCATCACACACTCCGTGGATAATGGAAGACCGAGGTGACGTTTTCAAACAGCCTCATTTAAATATTGAAAAACCAGTCATGGGATTTTACAATTGATTATTATGAAGCTATCCAAAATTATTATTTTGGTGACTGTTTTTTTGCTTACATCATCCTGCCTGAAAAAACCCGGAATTCCTCAATGGAACTCAACTTACAGTTTCCCCATCCTGCACGACACACTGCGTGTATGGGATATGCTCGGGGACACGAATCACATTGTCGTTGGCCCTGATTCGCTTTTAATGTTTAATGTTTCATCCGATATTGACACTATCTATCCCGCTGAAGATATGAAGATTTCGAATATTGACACTTCTATCCGGGCTGGATTTGGCAGGCTCGTGGTTCGCAACATAACTTCCAACGGCATAAGAATTTCATGGGGAGACTTCCCTCTTCCCGACTCCATATTAGACACGATCAACAACCATATTAACGATTCAATCAGAATTTTCCTCCCCACGATTTTACCTGACACGGTTACAGACACCACCGACACGCTTACAAAATTTGACTGGGCCGGAATTAATTACGCAAGTATTACGGTACACTTCGAGAATAACTTTCCGGTTACGATCTCTCCTTACGAGATATGGCTTTATTCTTTGAACGATTTCGGAGACACAAGTTTGGTTTTCCACGGAAGGGTCGATAGCATTGGACCATACGACATCATTGATACAACACTGACAATTGACAGCATATATACCACAAACAACCTCAGGTTTATTGAGTATATGGGAGTTCCAGGTGGAGACAGCGTTTACGTTTCGGCAAGGAACAACTTTTTCGTGCAGGTAACACTTGATTCGATCGTCGTTGATAGCGCGAGAGCCTTCTTCCAGGGCTTTGACGTCAGTGATACTTTCAATATAAATCCGACTTTCGAACAGGGCCAAATTGACACGGTTGTCCTTGATTCAGGTCATATTTATCTCGATATCTACAACCCTCTCTTGATCGATCTTTACGTCAATATGATGAGCAACAACATTTTGTCCGGTAGAACCCCCTTTGACACTACCATCCATATTTTGCCGGACAATACAACTTCTTTTTCACTGGACCTTGGGGGCAGGTCCATTGTTTTCGGAGATTCAGGGCTAACTTTTATAGTCTCAACGAGCATAGATCCACAGTGGATCGAAATTCGAAAATACGATTCCGTGGAAGTAAATCTATCCTCGGATACGGTCTCTGTAAACTACTTCTCCGGGGTATTCGACTCGGTAGAATCCGACATACCTGAAATTGACACAACTCTCGATATCCCGGACACACTAAACATCCATTTGACACACGTTTATCTGACCGGTAACATCGTTCAGACGTTGAACTTTGCTCCCGAGGCCAATTTAACTGCCACAGTGATAAATGTAAACGGGGATACAGTGTCTCAAACCTATCAGCTGCAATTAAGGAGAGGAAGTCCAAATAACCCTTCAATCACACCAATAAATCTTGATATTGGAAATCTCTTCTGGTCAGTACCACAGGAAGTTCGTATTTCCGGAAATGTTTTAATAGACGGTCGTGGCTCAGCCTATCGAGATGATTGGGTTACCGGACACGTCGAGATTACGGTACCTTTCTCCGTCGTGTTTTCACCTGATACTGTGATCTCGGACACATCAATTGACTCACTGGAAGTGGATAGCACTTTAATTGACCGTTTCCAATCAGGCACTCTTTTCATCAGGTTGAGGAATCGAATTCCTCTCGGATTTTCCGCTAAATTCAACATGATATCAAACTGGGGAGACACACTGACGGAAAGCTTTACCATTCCTCCAGCACCCCATGATGTTAATGGATTTGCGACAGGAGAGAAGGACACAACCATTGCATTTACCCTGACACATGACGAAGCCGTGACCTTTGAAGCTCCAGAGCAGACTTCATGGATAGAGATTTACATTCCCCAAACAGATACCGTATCCATCAGAGCTTCTGACTACATAAAATTGGATGTTATGGGCAAGGTTACAGCCCGAATGGGAGAGTGAGATATGCAGGTTATTTTAATACTTTTAAGTTTCTGGGCATTTAACGCGAGAGGAATAGGTCTCGCAGGTTCCCTTACAGGTTCATCTGCCGGGCCACAAACTGGATATTACAATCCCGCTATGCTTTCTCAGGGGCACGGAACATCGCTCTCCATTCTCTTTGCTGGCGAACTGGTGGGTAACAGCGCGTTTAGTATCACCGATATAAACGAATATTTCCAGAAAAACAAGGTGCTCAACGAATACGATAAAAGGCACCTGCTTTACCGGATCGGCAATAAACCTCTTAATATCATAGACAGAACAGAAATCTCTTTGCTTGGATTCAAAACATCCGGCTTCAGCATTGCACTTGAGGGACTTGGAGAGGCTGATTTAAACCTCTACAGAGAGATTTTTGAAATAGCCCTAAACGGTGCAGGGATAGGAGATACATTCCATTTTACCAATCTGACCAACTATGGCTCTGCCTATGCCTCCCTTGACCTCGCTTTCTCTCACGGCTTTAATACCATGCAACTTGACCCATTAAGAAAATTTTTCTTCGGTATTGGTTTCAAAGCACTAAGGGGAATAGTTTATGCAAACGTAGACCACTCGGATATGACCCTGAGCATAGATAGCAATTACATTCACGTGGACGGAAATGGACGTCTTATTACTTCAATGGGTGGTACCGGCATGGCCCTCGATATAGGCATTGGCTTTGAGGCGCACAACTGGTATTTTGGTCTCAGCATCCAGAATCTTTATTCAAAAATTCACTGGTCTGTCGCAGATTCGGCCGTCTATTTTCTCATAGAATCTGACTCCTTTACAGTTGCTGACCTTATAAACAACCCGGACACCGTTATCACTGATTCCAGTTGGGCTGAACCCATAGAGCCTTTTGACGCAAAGCTTCCGAGGACTTTCAGAGCAGGTATCTCGACACATTTTTATAATGGGAAAATACTTGCCTTCGCTGATTTTGTGCACAGATCTTCCAAATTTTATAATGAAAACAAGCTGGGGCTTGCCACAGAACTTAGATTTGTCAGATTTTTACCCTTGAGATTTGGAATTGCATTAACAAATAGAGGAAACTACTACACCACCGGTCTCGGGGTAAGAATTTCATCCTTTTCCATTGATCTTGGAATGGCCTTTTACAGGGGACTTTTTAATGGGGCAAAGGGACTAAAGGCGGGGGTTGAACTTGGGGTCGGTTTACCGTAAGATGGTTGACAGTTTGGCGTTGAATGCTCGATTTTAGAAAAGGTAAAAAAATAAAACAAGGAGGAGTAATATGAAGAAGGTCGTAGCACTTGCAGTAATACTAACAAGCGTGCTGGGCATGGGCCAGGTCCAGGCCAAGAAAAAGTTCATCACCCTCGGTGCAGGGTGGGTGACAGGTGTGTACTATCCACTGGCTGGCGCAATGTCCAGAATAATGTATCTATACGAGCCTGAGTTCAGACTCACAGTTGAGTCCTCAGGTGCATCTGTCGCGAATGCAAGGCTTATTCGCGACAAAGAAGTTGATATGGCTATTTTGCAGAACGATATTGCATACTATGCTTACACAGGGACAGAGGTATTCAAAAACGAGAAACCAGCTAAGAACATGAGGGGTGTGCTTGCCCTGCACAAAGAAACAGTTCACATTGTTGC
Organism: Caldifarciminota bacterium; assembly: GCA_015489415.1. Lineage (GTDB taxonomy): Bacteria > Hydrothermota > Hydrothermia > B15-G9 > WFZT01 > WFZT01. Next base: position 5,206 of record WFZT01000271.1, read on the forward strand.
AAGAAAGGATGCAGGAATCAACTCACCTGCAGACCTGAAGGGCAAGAAGGTTGCCGTAGGACCTCTGGGCAGTGGAACAGAGGCAAATGCAAGACAGATCCTTGGTGTCTATGGCCTCACATTCAAAGATATCAAGCCTGAGAGACTTAAGGCTTCTGAGGCTGCTGATTTCTTGAAGGATGGAAGAATTGATGCTGCATTCTTCACAGTAGGTCAGGGTGCAGCGGCAATCATGGACGTTTCCATCATCACCCCAATCAAGATCGTCCCCATTGACGATGCACACTTCAAAATGCTGACCAAGAAGTATTCATTCTATGCAAGAGACACAATCAAACCCGGCGTTTACAAGGGTGTTGATCAGCCTGTACCAACAGTGGCTGTGAAGGCTCTCCTTGTTGCGAGAAAGGGACTGCCTGCTGAGGACGTGTACAAATTCCTCAAGGTGCTCTTTGCTCACATTGACCTTCTCCACAAGGCACATGCGAGGGCAAAATCCATTACACTCCAGACAGCCCTCGAGGGTATGTCAATTCCTCTTCATCCAGGTGCAGAGAAGTTCTACAAGGAGAAAGGAATACTTAAGTAAAAAGGTGTGAATTTTTTGAAGTGAGGTGGGCGCGCCGCTTCGCGGCGCGCCCACCTCTTTTTATAACCTGTCCCTCATTCTTCAACGTCGGTCCACAATTTCCAGTGCGCGTTATTAATGTACACCTTTCAGGCTTTTCTCCACGTCCTAAGCACGTGGGAAATAGACACACGGGCAATTCCTCTTTAAGTTTTGGTGACCGAAATTTTCCCTTAATCTCAGTTAGATTGACTCTATCCTCCTGAGAGTATCCCCAGATAGAATCAATGCTCACGCCTTTTCAAGAATCTATCCCTGTGCTGGGTTTCAAAATTTCAAGCACGGAGCCCGACTCTTCCACACCTCCACTTACCTTCTAATTTCTCATTATCCCTCAATGCTTAAATTCAAAAAATTCCCCGGTCATCCAAAAAATTATGTAAAAATCATAGTTTTTGTAACTCGTTCACCTTGATACAAACAAGACACTTGACAGGCCATTTCAGGGTTTTAATAATATGACTGACTGGTCATTTTAATTCTGGAGGTGTGATATGGACGATAACAAAAGGGATAAAATCCTTTTAGCTGCTCAGGAGCTATTCTCTGAGCGTGGATACCACGAAACCACTGTCGAAGAAATAGCAAAGCTTGCCGGTATCGCCAAAGGTACTGTTTATATTTACTTCGACTCTAAAGAACAGCTCTTCAAAGAAGTGATCAAATCCGGTTTTAAAGAGCTCACAAGAATCGTGGAAGAAAAAATCGAGACCACAAACAATCCCATTGAGAAGATCAGGCTCATTGTGGAGACCTACTTCAACTACTTTGACATGAACCGCTCTCTCTTTAGACCCCTGATGATGGGAGAAATAGAGATCAAGAGACGACCGTCCCAGCAGAAGCGGAAAAAATACATCGAGAACTACAAGAGGAATCTGAGGCGACTCTCAGAAATCATGGAAGAGGCTATCAACATGGGATATTTCAAACCGGCTGATCCCTGGGACCTCTCCCTTGCTCTTGCCGGGATTATGGAAAAATTCATCTTCTTCGGCATTGAGGATGGGAAAAGTCTTAAAACTCTTCCAGACAAAGCCTTTGACATATTTATGAGAGGAGCGCTAAAGGAGGGTGTAAAAATATGAAACTATTGATGCTATTTTTACTGGCATTCCAACAACCGGCCGGAGATACTCTTTATTTGAGTCTGGAGAAGGCGGTTTCAATTGCCCTCCAGAATAACCTATCTCTCAGGGCAAAGGAACAGGAAATCTGGATGGCGAAAGCTGATATCCTGAAAGCGAGAAGCGCATTCTATCCATCTATCACGGGTCAGGCAACCTATACGAGACTCGGAGAGGTTCAGAAAACAAAAATGCTTTCTGGATTCCAGCTCGTACCCACAGGTAACCCTCAGATGCCCTACATGATAGTCCCGGAATTCAGCGACTTTCAGACCACTTACTACAACAATTACGGACTCTCACTCTCCATATCTCAGCCTATTTTCACATGGGGAATCCTCAGAAAATCCTACAAACTGAGCTTCGAAAATCTCAGGGCGAAGGAACTCGAGCTCAAATCAGAAAAGCTAAAAATAGAGGAGCAGGTTAAGGAAAGCTACTTCCAGCTACTCCTTGCCCAGAATTCACTGGACCTTTTATATCAGGTGAAAAAAGAACTTGAAGACAACTACAAATCGACAAAGCAGAGATTTGAAGCAGGCTACGCCAGCGATTTTGAGCTTCTTCGAGCAGAAGTCCAGCTCAAAAATGTTGAGCCACAGATTCTTCAGGCCGAGGGGCAGATAAAAATCGCCGAGGACGCCTTTAAGAATCTTCTCGGTGTTCCAGACAGTGTCCCGATAGTTCTTACTGATACTCTCAGATTTACTGTTCTAACGGTCTCTCAGGACTCTTTAATAAAAGAAGCTATGCATTACCACTCAGACATCACGCTCTTCAAGAAAAACCTCGACATCCTCAAAAAGTCTATCGAGATCC
>WFZT01000272.1 GCA_015489415.1 Caldifarciminota bacterium
ATAACTCAGGCTGGTCCGCCTCTCTTGTGGCTGATGTAGTGCCCGCCAATCTACGCCTTACCTTTGGTAATGAGAGTAAAAATCTCTACAAAGAACTCCGTGGCAATGCGGTTTTTAACAAAAATTTCAGCTACAGGCAGTTTGATGTGTTTTTGAAATACAATCTGGAAAGAAGGAATCAGAGATATGTAATCCAGCAGGAACAGGTACTAAAAAACACCACGCAGTCAATTGATATTCTTGTCAAGAGGTCGTTTTTCTATAACAGCCGGGTAGAAATGGATTATAGCGGTGACTTCGATTTTCTTGATTACGGAAAGGATAACTTCAAAACTAACCACAGGAAAAACTACTCTGTGAATTTCAGATTTTTCAGCCAGGTGAGAAGCCTTAACTTTCTCCTGAATTTTGAGACCGGAAAAGACCTCCTTGATTACAAGGTGATAAAAAATGACGAGGATGCCGGATTCAATAGATTGTCCCTTAATGTTCAAAGAGTCGGGAACCTATTTGGAGGATGGTCTTTTGATGCATTCATCGAGAGATACAACTACCCACTCCTCAAAATCTCACCCATGCGGGATTCAAGGAAACTACACCAGGAGCTTTACATTGGCTATAACTTCAGGAATGTTTACACGAATGTACTGAAGTTTACCGCTTCACGTTATGACCTCTCCTACATCAAGTCCTACTATTCGGCAAATTCCAAGTACACGTACAAACTTCTCTTGCAGGACCAGTCATATTTTACGCGTGGAAATCTGCAATTTTTCACTATTTTTGAGCTGTTCTCACAGTTTTCTATTTTTCCCTACGATGCCTTTAAAGGCATCTACACTCGGTATTTTCTCAATAATCTGGGCCTTAAAAAGAGTGAAAGCAATCTCTGGCAGCTAAAATTCAAATTTCAGGATCAGGGGAGTTTTATCCGGGATGTGGAATCCGGTGAGTATTTTTACGTAAAAAGGCTTTCCGTGTTCGAGGCGCTTTTCCTCTCACATACCTATCTTACCGAGTTTAGAGGTGCACGGGTATTTTCAAAAAATTCCATTCTTGTGAGGTATAGAAAGCCTGTCAATTCGCCGAAGGAGCTTGAATTGAAGGACCTTGGAATTGGGATTGCCATCAGGTCAGAGGCGCTGTCTCTCGAGTTAACGAGGATGATTAGATTTGGAGCAAAGGATTACTTTACCTTTGAAGCGTCATACAGTCGTAGTTTATGAGAATACTACAGGTTTCTGACTCATTTTACCCCTTTAAGGGAGGTGTGACGGAGCATATTTACCATCTCTCAAAGGAGCTGATTGCGAGGGGGCATGAGGTTGTTGTTTTAACGACCAATTATCCGGGGTGTGGGAGGGGCACCTGCGGAACGCAGGTGCCCCTCCCACACCAACGTCTCGGCCATGTCCTCATTCTTCCTCCCCTTAAAATCTTTAACTATTCCAGCATTACCGTCACCCTCGTAAATCCCCTTGAAGTTCGAGATTTCCTCAAGAATGAAAAATTTGACATAATCCATAGCCACGGCCCATTGACTTTCAATTTGCCACAGATGGCCCTGCACTATTCAAAATCCTGCAACGTGGCCACATTTCACACCAAATTCGTCGGCTTCAACTGGAATAAAATCTTCAAACTTTTCTTTGGAAGAGAGGTGCGGAAAATCCATACTGCCATATTTGTTTCAAAAACTGCCTACGAGACGGCAAAAAACTTCAAAATCCCAAATTACGAAGTTATTCCCAATGGAATTGATACTGAGAGATTCACTCCCCACGGCCCTAAGATTAATTTTGATAAACCGGTGGTACTTTTTGTTGGAAGGTTCGAGAGAAGAAAGGGGCTCGATGTTCTCATTAAGGCAGTGAGAGAAATGGACGTATTGCTTGTCGTTGCTGGTGATGGGCCCCTTAGAAAGATTTATGAGCAGATGGCACCGGATGCAAAATTTTTAGGCGAAGTGGAGCCTGATAGGCTTCCAGAAATCTATCGTTCTGCAGATGTATTTGTTGCACCTTCCATTGCAGGAGAGAGCTTTGGCATCGTGTTACTTGAGGCCATGGCCTCCGGTGTGCCTGTTGTTGCGTCTGATATCGAGGGTTACAGGAACGTCATTGAGCACGGTAAAAACGGCCTGCTTTTTGCCTCCGGTAGCCCGGAGGCATTGAGAAATCAACTATTTGAAGTCTTGAAAAAACCAGAGCTGCGAAATAACTTAATTAATGAAGGATTGGCAACTGTCCGCAAATTTTCATGGTCTTTGATAGCCAATCGAGTTGAAAAAGTCTATAAAACCTGCCTTAAGGAGGGTAAAAATGGCAAAGAAAAAACTTTCCCGTGAAGAGGCAAAGAAAAGAATCGAGGAATTAAGGGAGTTAATTAACTACCACAACTACCGTTACTATGTATTGAATGACCCTGTCATTTCTGATGCCGAGTACGATGAGCTTATGAGAGAACTTATGGAGCTCGAGCAGCAGTTTCCGGAGTTCATCACCCCAAATTCTCCCACGCAGAGAGTTGGAGCCCCACCGCGAGAGGAATTTGGCACAGTGGAGCACCGTGTTCCCATGCTTTCCCTTCAAGACGCAAGGAACGAGGATGAGCTAAGGGAGTTCGATAGAAGGGTAAAGAGGGCGCTTGGCCTGCCCATGGATGCAAAGATTGAATATGCGTGCGAGCCGAAGTTTGATGGGCTTTCCTGCGAAATTACCTACATAAACGGTGAATTTACACAAGCTTCCACACGTGGTGATGGAATAAGAGGCGAGGATGTAACTCCCAATGCGAGGACTATAAAGACGATCCCGCTGAAATTGATCCTGAAGAAAGGAGAAACCCCACCTCCACGCGTTGATATTCGCGGCGAAGTTATTATGAAAAAATCCGATTTTGAGAAGCTGAATGAGGAGCTCTTGAAAAAGGGAGAGAAAGTCTTTGCAAATCCGAGGAACGCTGCCGCTGGCTCCCTGAGGCAGCTTGACCCCAATGTTACAGCATCGAGGAAACTGGATTTTATTTCATGGGGAATTGGTTACTACGAGGGAATTGAGTTCAAAACCCACTGGGAGGTGCTCGAAAAGATCGGTGAATGGGGATTTAAAACCGCACAGCCCCGGAAACTTGCAAAGGGCATTGACGAAGTCATCGAGTACTACAGGGAGATGGAGGAAAAGCGCGATAACCTCGAGTATGAGCTTGATGGCATAGTGGTGAAAGTGAACGACCTCTCGCTTTGGGAAAAGCTTGGGACCACGACGAGGTCTCCGAGATACGCAATCGCGGGTAAATTCAAGCCGAGACAGAGGACAACGAGAATAAAGGATGTGGTTTTCCAGGTGGGTAGAACAGGGATCGTCACTCCTGTTGCGATTCTTGAGCCTGTAGAAGTGGGTGGGGTTATCGTATCGAGAGCCACTCTTCACAACTTTGATGAGGTCAAAAGGCTCGGTGTGATGATCGGCGATAAAGTGCTTGTCCAGAGAGCCGGAGACGTGATTCCTGATATCGTCAAAGTGATTAAAGAGGAGAGGACGGGAAACGAAAAGCCCATTGTTCCACCGACGCACTGTCCTGTATGTGGTGCCGAGCTTGTTCGTGAGGGTGCCTACCTTAAATGTATCAATATCTCCTGTCCTGCAAGGCTAAAGGGCGCATTGAGACACTTTGCCTCAAGGAGAGCAATGGATATTGAAGGGCTTGGTGAAAAAGTTGCTGATCAGCTTGTTGAAAAAGGGCTGGTTAAAGATGTGGCTGATATCTACTATTTGACGAAGGAAGACCTGCTAAAGCTTGAAGGTTTTGCCGATAAGTCGGCTGAAAATCTCCTGAATGCCATTGAAAAATCAAAAGACACTACCCTTGCGAGGTTTATCTATGCACTCGGGATTCCCAATGTCGGAGAATACACGGCAAAGCTTCTCGCTGACCACTTTGGAACACTTGAAAACCTGATGAAAGCTTCAAAACTGGACCTACTTTCAATCCCCGGTATAGGGCCGGAGACAGCAGAGAGCGTGGTTAAGTTTTTCCAGGAGCCTCGAAATGTTGAGGTAATCCAGAAAATGCTCAAAGCTGGTGTGAAGCCCAAAGGGAAACCCAAAGAGGAAGTTAAGACGCCTTTTACAGGTAAGAGGGTGGTCTTTACCGGTGCGCTTTCCAGCATGTCAAGGGATGAGGCAAAGGAGCTTGTGGAGAAGTTTGGAGGTATTCCGACCAATTCAGTCTCAAGGAATACAGACCTCGTTGTGGTGGGAGAAAATCCCGGGTCAAAGTATCAGCGCGCCCTCCAGCTCGGGGTAAAAATCATAAACGAGGAAGAATTTCTAAAAATGGTCGAGGAAGCAAAGAAGGCCATTGGAGAGGGCTAAATTTTATTGGGGAGATTCTTTTAAAGATTCGCGGTTTTAGAGATGGTGGGGGGCGGCGCCTTCGGCGCCGCCCCCCACCATGTTCTTACCTCATTACAACCAGCTTCTTAACAGCAAATCCATAAGGAGTTTCAAGTTTTAGCAGATAAACACCATTTGCCACATTGATTCCGTTGACATCTTTTCCATCCCACCTGATGGTATGACGACCTCTCTCCATATGCCTGCTGATGAGATTTCTCACAAGTCTGCCTGATGCATCGTAAACGTTGAGTGTAACCTCTGCCTCATCTGGAAGTGTAAAGCTTATCTCGGCAAAATCGTTAACCGGCTGCGGAAGAACGCTGTTAAATACAGGCTTCTGCCCCCTCGGCGGCAGGACCGTCCATTCATCCACCCCAGTAGGTGTGTATTCAGCTACTCTTAAGAATCCTGTGGTCCATGGGAGATATGGGTAGTTTGAATTTGAGCGACCCTCATAAACCTCGAATACAACTTCTCTATACCCATCATGATCGAGATCGTTACCGGGCTTTATGGAAAGTGTGGGTTCGAAGTAGTAGGTTACGGTATCGCTACCAACTATTGTTGTCTCAGCATAGAAAAAGACTTCTGGAAGAATAGGCTCAAATGAGTAGCTTGTGGTGTCATTCACAGGTCCACCCTGATATTCCGCCATGAAGGCCAACCGTGTAATTGATGTCAGGGCGTAAAACTCAAAATGCCCATCACTGTCAGCATCTGCCACAGAAAATCCATCCAATCCCAGATACGTGTTGTTAATTGGGAGTGTATCTATTTGAACAGTGGATGAATCAATGTCCGCGCCGTTAACATTCACGATATAAACACCACTTGCATAATAAGGGCTGTAGCTCCCTGGGTACTCACCTGAGAAGAAAAATTCATCCTTTCCATCACCGTCATAATCGAATATCCCGGAGAGTTTATTGCATGGGAATAGATCGGAGCTATCGAGGTCATCGACGTAATATTTCAATGCGTAGCTATCGGGTGCTACAGACTCAAAAATGGCAAA
>WFZT01000273.1 GCA_015489415.1 Caldifarciminota bacterium
CTTTTACGTATGGCTCAGCACCGGGATATGGCCTGCGGTAGAAGGTTCCAACTATGGGAGATTTGATCTCGTGGAGCTTTTCTCCCTCTTCAACCTTCTTCTCCTCCTCCACCTTCTTCTCTTCTTTAGGAGGTTGGGGTGCCTGAGCCTGTGCTACAGCAGGAGGTGCCTGCGGGACGGGCCTCGATTTTACCACCCGCACCTTATTAAACAGGGTTTCCACTTCGATCTCTTCTAATCCATGCTCCTCTAAAAGCTGGATGAGCTCTTTTACATCATCAACACTGAATTTTTGCTCATCCGATGAAAGAAAGTCCCGAATTTCTTTGAGTATGGCTTTAATTTCTTCGAGTGTCACTTTTTCACTCTCTCGATATATTTGTCTGACCTTGTGTCAATTTTTATAACATCACCAATCTGGACGAATAGGGGAACCTGGATGACTTTCCCTGTTTCCAACTTCGCAGGTTTCGAGCCACCTGATGCGGTATCTCCCTTGAGCCCGGGGTCTGTTTCAACCACTTCAAGCTCCACAAACATAGGAGGCTCGATGGTAATCGGCTCGTCGTCAGCAAAGAGCACTGTAACTTCCATCCCTTCTTTCAAATATCCGGATTGCTCCTCTATCTGGTCCTTTGTGAAAACAATTTCTTCAAAGGTCTCGTTGTCCATAAAGTGGTATTCGTCTCCAGCGATGTATGACAGAGTAGCGCTCTTTCGTTTAAGAAGGATTTCCTCGATGTCGTCTGAGCTTCTAAAGCTCACCTCTTTTACCTGACCTGTGTGCACGTTCTTTAGTTTTGTCCTGATGGTGGCTCCGCCTCTACCCATGTGGATGTGCTGAAAACTCACCACAAGATAAATATCTCCCTGATATCTTATAGCCATTCCTGTTCTGATGTCTGGCATACTCCTCTCCTTAGATTTTTATTAAATTTTTGGGGGAACGGGTGATAACTTCAACCCCATTTTCTCTCATTACGACAATGTCCTCTATTCTAACACCTGCAAACCCGGGAACATAGATTCCGGGCTCCACGGTAAAGACCATTCCGGGTTCAATCTTTGTTTTACCCAACATGCTTATCAGCGGAAGTTCATGGACTTCAAGCCCTACACCGTGCCCGAGACTGTGTCCAAAAAGATCCCCGTAACCGGCCTGTTCTATAACTTCTCTCGCAAGTGAATCGATTTCCTTGCCGGTCATACCGGGCTTTGCCTCTTCCTCTGCCCTCTCCTGCGCTTCTTTCACTATGTTGTAGATTTTTATGAACTCTTCAGGTGGATTTTCGCCCACCCAGACGGTTCTTGTCATATCAGATGAATAACCTTCAAGATAGTTCCCAAAGTCCATGAGAAGGTTGGTCTCATTCTTGACCTTTACCTTCCTTGGTTTTGCATGGGGGAGTGCCGAATGTGGGCCTGTTGCGACAATAGTGTCAAAGGAAGGTTTTTCTGCGCCAAATTTCTTCATGAGATACTCGATCTCAGCTGCAATATCCAGCTCTGTTGTTTCGCCTGGCTTGACCCTTTTGAGAATCTCCGTAAATATCCTGTCTGTAACCTCCTGGGACCTTCGGATTTTCTCGATTTCATCCTCAGATTTGACCATTCTCATGGGTGCCACAGGGTCATCCACGAGAACAAGCTCAAATCCTTCCAACTTCGCTTTCAATTTTTCAAATAATTCACAGGTGATATTAGACTTTGGAACACCTATTCTGAGCTTTATCTCTGGTAGCTTCTCTTTGAACTCTGTTATTTCTCTTGTGTAAATAAAAATATCGGCATCTTTAACCTCTTCACGGGACTGCTCCTTGTACCGACCGTCAGATACGAAAAGAGAAATATCCCTGCCCACAAGTAAATATGCATTTGAGCCGGAAAAACCTGTTAGATATCGAATATTTGCCAGTTTGGTTTCGAGATAAATATCCACATTCAACTGATCCAGTTTCTCTCGGAGTGCATCGATCCTATTCAATCAAATCCCTCCCTTCTTCGGCTATTTTCTCGAGCTCTTCACTTCCTGGCAATCCTTC
>WFZT01000274.1 GCA_015489415.1 Caldifarciminota bacterium
GAATGGGTGCTGATCTCTACGAATCTTATGTGGGATCAATTCTTTCAGCTGTGGTTATCGCAGCAACACTTGGAAGCACAAAAGGAGTAGCACTTGCATTTATCCTCGCATCTATTGGTATTCTGGCCTCTATATTTGGAATCTACTTTATCAAAGGGGTTAAATCCAATCCACAGGGTGCATTGCTCAGAACCACCGTGTTCGCCGGAATATTTTTTGCTGTGGGTGCCGCTATCGCCATCAAATACGTGATGGGCGGATTTATCCTTTTCTGGGCTGTGCTCTTTGGATTAGCAACCGGTATATTGATCGGATATGTCGCAGAATTTTATACAACAGGTAAAAGAATAGAGGCTATTGCAGAGGCTTCTGAGACTGGAGTTGCAACCAACATTATCGCCGGCCTTGCAACTGGAATGATGAGTACGGTAGTTCCTCTAATCGCTATCGCGATATCCATCTATGTGGCTTTCTATGTAGGAAACGCAGCGGGACTTTCTGGATTCTACGGTGTGGCCCTTGCAGGAATAGGAATGCTTTCCATTACAGGAATTACAGTTTCTGTGGATGCCTACGGTCCAATAGCTGACAATGCAGGTGGTATTGCAGAGATGGCAGGACTGCCGAGTGAAGTCAGGGCAATTACCGATGAGCTCGATGCTGCGGGTAATACAACTGCCGCAATCGGTAAAGGATTTGCCATTGGCTCTGCTGCACTGACAGCACTTGCTCTATTTGCCGCATTCTCCCAGAATGCTCAGAATGTTTTACATGTATCGAAGTTCGTGCTTGATATTCTTGACGCCCGCGTAATTACAGGAATCTTCATAGGCGCAGTGATCCCCTTCTACTTCTCTGCTGCGGTGATGAAAGCAGTGGGAAGGACAGCCCAGTATGTGGTTGAGGAAGTTCGCCGTCAGTGGAGAGAGATCCCAGGACTTCTCGAAGGTAAGGAAGGTGTGAGAGCTGATTATGCAAAGATTGTGGATATTACTACAAAGGGCGCATTGAAAGAAATGATCACTCCCGGTGTAGTCGCCTTCTTTACGCCTCTCGTAGTTGGATTTATCCTCGGCCTTGAGTCGCTTGGTGGATTCCTTGCCGGTTCACTTGCAGTGGGTGTTCCTCTTGCAATCTTCATGGCAAATGCAGGGGCTGCATGGGACAACGCGAAAAAGTGGATTGAAGCTGGAAACCGCGGTGGAAAGGGCTCAGATGCCCATAAGGCTTCAGTTGAAGGAGACACTGTAGGAGACCCATTCAAGGATACAGCCGGTCCTTCATTGAACATCTTGCTGAAGCTGATGGCTATTGTATCACTGGTTTTTGCACCGTTTATTGTTTGGTTGAGAGGAATAGTATTTTAGGATTTAGTGGGGCGGAGGCGCTTCGCGCCTCCGCCCCCTAAACTTGAAAATTATCAGCACTTAAAATAATATAAGAACCCAATCAGAAGACGCCTCCATAAGCGCAGGCGTCCCTGATTAAAACAAAAAAATCAGGTCCAAGGAGGTAAAATGAGGAAGAGAAGCTATGAAATGATGGTCATAATTGACCCGGATATACCAGATGAAGAGATTGGTAACACAATCAATACACTCAAAAATATCATCGAGGAAAATGGTGGAGAGCTGGAAAAGATCGACGAATGGGGTAAAAGACAGCTTGCCTACCCGATAAATAAAAAGAACGAAGGCTATTACGCCGTGTATTACTTCACCGGCGAGCCTTCCCTACCAGATGCCCTTCGTAAGGAGTTTAGATTCAATAAAAACCTCATGAGGGGCATGATAATCAAGAGGGGTGAAGTTAAATAATGGCTGATATTAAAGTCCCAAGTATCAACCTTGTAATCCTTTCAGGACGTTTGACTGCCAATCCTGAATTGAGATATACACCAAGCGGTCGCGCGGTGTGTAAATTCGGACTGGCAGTCTCAAGAAACTATAAAAATCAGGCAGGAGAATGGCAGGAAGACACTCTCTTTATCAACGTGACTGCCTGGGGTGCACTGGCGGAACGTATTAACGATAAACTTACAAAAGGAAGTCCCGTTGTGGTTGAGGGAAGACTTCAATCAAGAACGTGGGAAGACAGCATGGGTCAGAAGAGGAAAACCATTGAGGTGATTGCAAGAACTGTTCAGATGCTTGAGAAAATGGGTGTCCAGGGTGAAACTTACGAGCCGATATCTGATGAGATTCCACCTGAGACCCAGCCCAACGAGGACGACTTACCCTTTTAAAGGAGGTGCTTTACCATGGCAAAAAACAAGATTAGAAAAAATAGCTGTGAATTTTGCAGAGAAGGAATCAAAGAGATTGATTACAAGGACGTTGAGAGATTAAGAAAATACCTCACAGCAAGGGGTAAGATTCTCTCACGCAGAACCACAGGCACATGTGCCTATCATCAGCGTCAGCTTTCACGTGCTATTAAAAGGGCAAGGATAATGGCTCTTCTGCCGTTTGTCGAAGCCTATTACATCTAAACGGAGTGGAGATATGAAAGTAATTCTTAGAGAAGACGTGGATAGAGTTGGTAAAAGAGGAGATGTGGTCAACGTTTCCGATGGATTTGCAAGAAACTACCTGATCCCGAAAAAGCTTGCAATCCCTGCTACACCATCCAATATCAAGGCTTTTGAGAACGAGCAGAAACTCCTTACAATGAAGGCAGAGAGAGCAAAAAGGAAGGCGGAAAAACTTGCAAACAAAATCAAAAATACTTCTCTAACCATCGAGGTAAAAACTGGTGAGGAAGACAAGCTTTTTGGTGCGGTAAGCTCAGTTGACATTCTCTCAGCCCTGAGAAAGAAAGGCATAACTGAGGTGGAGAAAGGAATGATTAAACTTGAAGAGCCTATTAAGTCACTTGGAACCCATTATGTGCCAATTAAACTTCATCCTGAGGTCGAAGTCGAGCTAAAGGTTGAAGTTAAGAAAAAATAGGAGGTTTTAGCATGGCACTTGAGAAAGAAGACAAACAAAAAATTATCAAGGAATGGCAGAGATTTGAGGGGGACACAGGTTCACCTGAGGTTCAGATCGCTCTTCTAACAGAAAGAATTAAGCAGATTACAGAGCACCTTAAAAAACATCGCAAAGATGTCCATTCAAGGTATGGACTAATCAAACTGGTTGGAAAGAGGAAGAGACTGCTCAGGTATTTGAAGAGGGAGAATTTCGTGAAGTATCAGGAAGTTCTCAAGAAACTGGGGATAAGAGGTTAAAATGGAGAAGATTGTAGAAACTGAGATAGGGGGGCGGAAATTAGAGATTAGAACAGGTAAGGTCGCAAGGCAGGCCGACGCGGCCGTGATGGTTCAATACGGGGATACAGTGGTCCTGGTTACCGCTGTATCCAAGCCTTCAGAGGAAAAGAGAGATTTTCTACCACTGCTTGTGGAGTATCGCGAGCAGTCCTATGCAGCTGGTAAAATTCCTGGTGGTTACTTTAAGAGAGAGGGAAAGCCAAGAGAGAGGGAAATTCTTTATTCCCGGGCTATTGACCGCTCCCTTCGCCCAAGATTCCCCAAAGGGATGATGGATGAGGTGGAGATAATTGCCTATCTCCTCTCCTATGATATGGAGAACGAGGGGCATCTGCTCGGTATTATCGGGGCAAGTGCCGCACTTTCCATCTCTCCTATCCCATTCGTAGGGCCCATTGGAGCGGTCAGGGTTGGGTATATTAATGATGAATTTGTCATTAACCCAACCAATACCCAGCTGAATGATAGCCTCTTTGACCTACTCCTTGTGGGATCCGATGGTGAAGTCCACATGATAGAGTTTGAAGGGAAAGAGGTGGAAGAGGACCTGCTTTTAAAGGCAATCGAGTTTGCCCAGCCCTACATTGACCAGGTGATTGATGTTCAGAAGGAGCTGATGGAGCTTGTACCTGTGGAGAAGAGAGAGCCAACGGTGTTGCCTATACCCGATGAGATGAAGAACCGAATAAAGGAACAGTTTGGAGAATTAATCAGCAATGCAATGAGAATCGCACACAAGAAGACGCGTCAGGAGACACTTTCTTCAATCCACAAGCAGGTTCAGGAGGCACTGGCTGATGAATTTCCTGACAGCAAGGTCGAAATAGAGAGTGCACTTTACGAGATAGAGCGCGAGACCATGCGGCGCATGGTGCTTGAAGAGGGCGCTCGAATTGATGGTAGAAAGTTTGATGAAATAAGGCCCCTCTCCGCGGAGATTGGAATTTTGCCCCGAACTCACGGGTCTGCACTTTTCAGAAGGGGGGAGACCCAGGCACTGGTTGTCACGACCCTTGGCACATCAGAAGATGTTCAGCGTCTTTCAGAGCTTGAACCTGAAGAAGAAAAACGCTTTATGCTTCATTACAATTTCCCACCATTTTCAGTGGGAGAGATTAAACCTTTAAGAGGTCCAGGAAGGCGTGAAATAGGTCACGGCGCACTGGCTGAGAAGGCAGTGGCCAATTTGATCCCACCAGAGGATGAATTTCCCTATACAATAAGGGTAGTCTCAGATATTCTTGAATCCAACGGCTCCACATCCATGGCAACTGTTTGTGGTGCATCACTTTCTCTGATGGATGCAGGCGTGCCTCTTAAAACCTCTGTGGCTGGAATTTCCATCGGACTTGTGAAGGGTGAGGATAAGTATGAATTGCTCACAGACATCATCGGAGCTGAAGACCATTATGGAGATATGGATTTCAAGGTAGCAGGTACACGGAATGGGATTACTGCTATACAGCTCGACCTGAAGATCAAAGGCATAGGCCTTGATATAATCAAAAATACTTTCGAGCGTGCGAAAAAGGCGAGACACTTCATTCTTGACGTAATGGATGCAACAATAAGTTCACCAAGAAAAGAACTCTCCAAATATGCTCCAAAGGTAGCGGCTATCTGGATCCCACGTGAGAAGATCGGAGAGGTTATAGGCCCTGGTGGAAGAACTATCAGGAAGATTCAGGAAGATACGGATACGAGGATTGAAATTGAAGACACAACAGGCAAAGTCCTGATTTCCGGGCAGAATCTCCAGGGGGTTGAGGAGGCAAAGAAGAGGATTGGTGAGCTTGTTCAGGAAGTTGAGGTGGGCACAGTTTATCTTGGCAAGGTTACAAAGATTGCCCCATTTGGTGCATTTGTTGAAATTCTCCCTGGTAAAGAAGGACTGGTTCACATCTCAGAGCTTGCCAATACACGGGTTAAAAAGGTGGAGGATGTCCTCAAAGTTGGTGATAAGGTCCTCGTTAAGGTCATTGATATTGATGAGCTTGGAAGGATAAAGCTTTCGCGCAAAGCCGCACTTCAGGGCGGAGTTAAGAAAATCAAAAAGGACTAAACGTGTCCTGGCGTTACCCACTCTTTGACCTCGATTACGGCGAAGAGGAAAAACGTGCAGTAATCGAGGTCATAAACTCAGGGTGGATAACCCAGGGACCAAAAACGAAAGAGTACGAAGAAAAGCTCGCTCAGTATTTCGGCGTCGAATACGCCCTTGCCACAAGCTCCGGCACCACTGCACTTCATCTCACATACCTGTCGGCAGGGATTAAACCCGGTGACAGGGTACTTGTACCTTCCCTCACTTTTGTTGCAACAGTAACACCACTCATCTGGATAGGCGCTGAGCCTCTTTTTGTGGATATCCATTCGCTCAAGTATCCAAATATCTCACCTGACGAAGTTGAGAGAAAAGCCCGCGGTGCAAAGGCGGTGGTCTTTGTCCACTATGCCGGTTTTTACAGGTTTATCGATGAGGTAAAGGACATCTCAGATAGATACGGCCTCATCCTCATTGAAGATGCTTCTCATGCCATTGGAACAAAAATAGAGGGCAAGTTTGCCGGGACCTTTGGCCTTGTCGGTGCGTTTTCCACATTTACCAACAAAAATCTTTCAACCGGAGAAGGTGGTTTTTTGCTCACAAACGATGAAAAAGTTTACGAGAAGGCAAAGCTTTTGAGGTCTCACGGGCTTACGACCTCGAGCTATTCCAAGTTTACACTTGGTGATACCTTATACGATGTTGTTGATATAGGATACAACTACAGGATTACTGAAATTCAAGCTGCTCTTGGAATTGTCCAGTTAGAGAAGCTCGGGGAGAAAAATGAAAAGAGGTGCAGGCTTGTAAAACTTTATCGTGAGCTCCTCTCTGATAAGGTACTGATCCCCTTTGATGATTATGAAAACTCAGCAAATTACATTTTTCCGGTTGTACTCCCTGAGGGGATTTCAAGAGATGAGGTGGTGCGCAAGCTCGCTGAAGCAGGCATTCAGACATCGGTTCACTATCCGCCTGTTCACAAATTTAGCGCCATGAGATCAAGGTTTGGAGAGCTCATCCTTCCTGTCACTGAAGAATTTTCCTCTCGTCAGCTCACCCTTCCCCTATACCCTGGCCTGAGCGAAGAAGATGTATCATATATAGCAGAAACCCTACTCAAGGCTCTTTGAGATGTTCAAAAATTCTAACCTCCAGCAGTAAAATTTAGGTATGTTTAAGGTTGCTACGTTCAACGCAAATTCCATCAGGAGCAGGATGCATATTATTAAAAGGTGGATTGAGAAAGAATCCCCCGATGTACTCGCTATTCAGGAAACAAAGGTTGTGGATGAGCTCTTTCCAAAAGAGGAATTCGATAAGATAGGATACTACGTGGTTTTCCGCGGTCAAAAAGCCTACAGCGGTGTGGCAATTGCAAGCAAATGGCCCATTGAGGATGTGCAGTACGGATTCGACGATGAGCCGAAAGACGAGTCACGACTCATCAAAGGAGTGATCAAAGGCATTCCCATCGTTAACACGTACGTCCCCCAGGGCAAAAAGATTGATCATCCGGATTATCAGTACAAGTTAAGGTGGTTCAGGAGACTGAGGGAATATTTCTCACGTCATTTTTCACCAGACGAGCCGCTTCTATGGATGGGTGATATAAACGTCGCTCCCACTGAGATTGATGTCACAAATCCCAAGACCAAGCTTAAACACGTGGATTTCCACATTGATGTGAGAAGAGAATTCCAGAAGACCCTCGAGTGGGGATTTATTGATGTGTTTAGAAAGCACAGGCCCAATCCCGGAGAGTTTACCTACTGGGATTATCGTGTCCCCAAAGCCCTTGAAAGGAACATCGGCTGGAGAATTGACCACATCCTTGCAACCAAACCTCTTGCCGATAAATCTGTAGATGCCTACGTTGACAGGGAGCCGAGGGCGTGGGAGAAACCCTCAGACCACACCTTTCTCGTTGCCATCTTTGATGTCTGATAGATAGAAAAGGTGGGCATAGGAAGAAGTATCTGAGGAGCCAAATCCTTTTATTGGGGAGTTAAACACAGTTCCCAGCTTTGAGGCAACTTTCTCTTCAATCTTTTCATCAGATGGGATTAGAAGAACGGCGAGGAGTTCAGCGAACTCAAGCAGGTAGTCAATGTGCCAGTGTTTCTTCACAGGACCATTTATGTAACGCGGAATCCTCGTATTAAACCCCTTCATGGCACTTCCCACGTAAAGGTAAATCCCGGGCTTAAAGCGAAATTCCCCCAACCTACCGATCCTTATTTTCCTTGCCGAAGGTAACTTGAGAAAAAGAATATATGCACCCTTACCTCTCAAGCTGTACAATGTTTCCAACCTTAGCTCCGAATTTCTCCTTCGCGCTCCCTTCCC
>WFZT01000275.1 GCA_015489415.1 Caldifarciminota bacterium
AGAAGTGGATGCAGAAACTTTGAACATCTCACTTTCATTGGGGAAAGTCATTTTAGATGTAACGGCAGAGGTTGCAAATATTAGCACTCATCTTGGTGGGGCAGAACTCTTTCTCCATGAGGGGATACAAACACTTAATCTATCAAATAAATTTGGTGGTGTAAAGATATTGCTTCCTCCGGGATTTAAAGCACTGGTGAATGCTTCGCAAAAGCATGGTTCACTCGAGATAGAGCCGGAGATTGTATCAATGGAAGGTAATGTCCCTGTTTTTAACATTTTTACAAAATTGGGACCAGTGCATGTTGGATATATTGAACCTGGTGAAACTGAGGAGGCATAAATGCACACTGCTGAAGACAATTTGAGTTTTGGTAAGCCCATGAGAGAACTACCTTGTCCAGCGTGGTACTAAGACTTCCTCTTATGCAAAAGGCAGAAGAAAATTGTGATTTGGGAAGCTGGATAAAGTCAGAAAATTTCTAAATTAACGACAGGGGGAAATAGAAGTGGATGAAATTTTCCAAACTTTACGGCTTATCTCAAAACCTCAGTTTCATTCAAATTTTTGGTCGAAAAGAAAATGGATATCCTTAAAGTCAAAAACGTAAGCAAAATTTATAGCTATAGGTCGAAAAAGGTCCTTGCTGTGGATAATATAAGTTTTGAAGTCAAGAGGGGAGAAATTGTTGGGTTGCTTGGGCCAAACGGTGCAGGGAAGACCACAACAGTAAAAATGATTGCCTCACTTATTGAACCCACTTCTGGAGACATTTTCATCGATGGTAAAAATATCCGCAGTGATAAAAAACATACCCTCAGGAAGGTTGCCGCTGTTCTCGAGAGTAACAGGAATATCTACTGGGTATTAACCCCAAGACAGAATATCGATTTCTTCGCAAATGCATGGGGATTTTCTACAGGGAGCATTCGAAACTATCGTGAAGAATTACTGGAAAAATTTAATCTTTTAGAGGTTGCCGATAAACCAGTGATGAAGCTCTCACGAGGTATGCAGCAAAAGGTTGCTGTGTGCTGTGCATTAATAAGGAAAGCCCCTTTATTGCTCCTTGATGAGCCAGCACTGGGATTGGATGTGATGACCACCAACGAACTTAAAAATACTCTCAGGGACATTGCAAAAAATGATGGTAATGCTATTCTCCTTACAAGTCACAACATGAAAGTCGTCCAGGATATTTGCGACAGGGTAATCATCATTAAGAAGGGGAAAATAATAGCAGACGACAAGGTCTCAAACCTGATTGATATGTTTTCAGCAAACTTCTTCAAAGTGGTCTTCAAAAATGGAAACATAAATTTTGATTTCCTGAATGGCATAAAGGTCTTAAAGAGCTATGACCAAGAGGAAAACAGGGCCGTTGAATTTGAGCTTCAGGACGAGGACGCACTTTATGAGCTCTTGGAAGTAATCAGAAGAAGTGGTGGAAAACTCATATCAATCGAAAAAATCCAGCCTGATCTCGAAGAAGTTTTTATAAGATTTGTGGCAGGAGGATAGAAAATGCTCAATCTATTCTGGGCAATGATAAAAAGGGAATACTACGATACGCGATTTTATTTTTTCAATACTCTGTCCTACATTTTCACCCTCTACATGATCTTCCTCTTTGTATTTTTAGGGGCAAAATCTTTCCTGGGTAATAAAACAATCGAGGGTATAGTGGTAGGCTTCTGGATATGGGGATCAACTCTTGATGCTTACAGTTTGCTATCCCAGTCTTTACTTTCTGAAGCGAGATTGGGAACTCTTGAGCAGCTATTTATGATACCCTATGGATTCAAATGGGTATCTGCTGCAATGATTGTAGCTAACTTCATATACTCGTTCCTCATTCAGAGTATCATCTTAATTTTGATGATGATAACAACCGGCAAATTCCTTCACCTTGATGTCGTCTCGATAATTCCTCTCTGGATAATAACAATTATCGCGATTTATGGTCTTGGGTTTATGCTCGGTGGACTTGCCCTGATTTACAAACGAATTAGCTCGAGTTATCAGATAATGCAGCTTGCCTTTGCTTTTCTCATTGCTGCACCTGTGGAAAAGCATCTATACCTGAAATTTCTCCCCCTTGGACTCGGATATCGCATGATTCAAAAAGTTATGCACGATGGTATTAAATTATGGCAACTTCCGGGGACTGACCTCTTAATACTTTCTTTTACGTCGTTTCTCTACCTTTTTATTGGTTTTGCCGTGTTTTCATATTTTGAGAAAAAGGCACGGAATATGGGGGTTTTGTCCCACTATTAAAAGGAGGTAAATCATGCTGTTAGGTTTGCTATTGGTAGCTGCCCTTCACAGTGTATCCGTGAAGGCAGTTGCAAAGGCTCCGAAATTAGACGGAATTGTGGATTCTATCTGGACTACTGCTGATTCGATTTACGAGTTCAAGCAGTTTATTCCCGATTACGGTGAACCTGCTACTTACAAAACTGTGGTTAAATTTTTGCAGGATGAGTCAAACCTCTATATCCTCGCTGTTGCATATA
The DNA here is from genome assembly GCA_015489415.1 of Caldifarciminota bacterium. GTDB lineage: Bacteria > Hydrothermota > Hydrothermia > B15-G9 > WFZT01 > WFZT01. Next base: position 2,521 of record WFZT01000275.1, read on the forward strand.
CAGGAAAAAGAAAGCTAATGGCCACACTTTCCGGATCGAACGATGGAGTTACTATTTATCTTGATCCTGTTTTTTCAAGGCAGGATGCGTATTATTTCCGGGTCTCTGCACCCGGTTATAAAGAAGATGGTGTCATTTCTGATAACGGAGCGAGAAAGAATTCGGCATGGGATGGATACTGGTTCGCGAAGGTCAAGACTTATCCTCACAAATATGTGGCAGAACTTAAAATCCCTTTCAGATCGATCAGGTACAAGGCTGGCATTTCGAAATGGGGCTTGCAGGTGAAAAGATGGATCCCTAACCTCCATGAAGTTGATTACTGGCCTTTACCACCCAAAGAGTATCAGGAGAGGGTTTCAGCCTACGGAATCCTCGAGGCTATTAAGCCCGGAACTCGCGGAATGGGAATGGAGTTTTATCCTGTTGGTCTTGTTAAAAATGAAGATTATGGTGTGGGGAAGGGTAAAACCAGGCCTCGTTTTGGACTTGATTTCAACTGGAACATTTCACCGAATTTTATTCTCAACACAACTTTTAAGCCTGATTTTGCCCAGATAGAGGCAGATCCCTTTGCACTGAATCTATCGAAATATGAGCTATACTTACGTGAGAGACGTCCATTCTTCGTAGAAGCAAATGAGATATTCAAGCCTGTGAGAACCACCTTCGGAGATGTTTTTTGGCCATTCCACGTGTTTTATTCGAGAAGAATCGGGAGGAGACTTCCAGATGGAACAGAGGTTCCCATTCTCTTTGGGGCAAAGTTCACAGCCAAAACTTCAAAAAGCCAGATTGGTTATATGGGCATCTACACAGAAGGTGTCCACTATGGTGATTCAGATTATGAGCCTGCTTATTTGTGGAATGTATTCAGGTTTAAAACTCTGGGTAAATCAACTGTAGGAGTTTTGATCGCCTCAAGGAAGGATTCGTCAAACATTGATGCAAATTTTTCGCTTGATGGTAAATTTAACTCTGGTCCACACGAGGTAATTTTTCAGGGAGTTCGCTCCAAGGCAGATACAGTGTGGGGGAATGGATTTAGGATAGGTTATGATTACTTTTATTCAAGCTTCCTTGGAGGCGTGGGGTTTAGTTATGTTGGCGAGAAATTAAATTTGAATTCAACGGGCTATTTGGGTGAAGACCCCGGAGTATGGATAAGACTTATAGGAGGAAAGGTAACATACCCCAGAGGTAAGAAGGTGAGATTTGTAATGCGAGCTTTTGAAGTGATAATTAACAAAAAGCATGGGGAAGACGTATATGAGAAAACACTTATACTCTTTAGCAGATTAAATTTCAGAGGTGGATTTGTTATTTCAGGTTTTGGAGGGATCGGTAATAGTTATGACTTTGGGGTAAACAGGACGACGTGGACGGGGCACTTTGAGTTTGGGAAAAACAGCAGCAAATTTAGCTGTGGAACATGGAATAATCTTGCTAAGAAATGGAATTACCGGCTCAATTTATTTGGCTGGACTTTCAACGGTGGTGTATGGGGGAATTTTTCTATAACTGACCACGTTTCGTTTATGGAGGATTTTAATTATTGGGTGGAGCTTGGGAAGACGAACAATGTGGAGGAGATATTCTTGAGTTTTCGTCCGAGTATTGGAATTTATTTTGACCCCGAAAAGAGTGTGGTTATTACAGTGGAAACGGTCCCCTACTACCAGAATAAGTGGGACGTTGGAAGTGTGAGGTTTGGACTGAGGTTTAAATATCAGTTTATGCCCAAATCTACGTTTTATATCGTGCTTAACCAGGCATATCAGGAGGGAGAAAATGAACTTGAGAAGAGCGAGAGCATAGCAGCGGTAAAAATCCGCTGGGCAATACCATTTTAGGGTTGGGTTAAAAATTTTAAGCGGAATGCCCCTAACTCTCTCCCGCTTCGCGGGAGAGGGTTAGGGTGAGGGCTTACATTTTGATCTTTCTAAACATTCAAGCGAGGTTCTCCTTAAGTAAGTCTGTTTCGAAAAATCCTCAATTTAAGTTGCACTTTTTAAGATTCTCATAATTCCGTTAACTATCGCAAACCAGTCGGTAAATTTCCCCTCCTTCCCCGGGGAAGGAGGGGTCAGGGGAGAATGGGGAAAGATTAACGCTCTTTCGAATGATAACCTGAACATAAATATTTTTGCTCAACTAATTTATCCATTCCACCCCAACCCTCCCTTCCAGAGGAAGGGAGGGAGTTTCGCAACTTATCATGCTTGGTGAAACTTGTTTAACCTCACTTCTCTGGTCAATCTATTCACAGCTAAAAAATAACCAGGGGAACATTTTCCCTTAAGTTGACACCAAAATTGAGGGAAGTCTATAATTTATGCCAATTTTTGAAATCCATTAAGGAGGACGATTATGAGTTTAGATGTGAGTGCTGTCAGAAATTTCGCTCTTATTGGCCACGGTGGTTCAGGTAAAACTTCCCTTGCTGAGGCAATCCTTTATAAGGCAAAAGTCACAAGCCGTTTAAATAGTCCGGATCAGGGAAATTCCATCCTTGATTTCGATCCAGAAGAGGTTAAACGTAAGATTACCATTAATCTCGCAGTGGCCTACTTCGACTGGAAAGGGAAATGGATAAATCTTATTGATACACCAGGTTATCTTGATTTTGCAGGTGAGGTCGCAGCAGGTCTAAGGGCCGCGGATAATGCAGTGGTTGTCATTGATGCGTCCTCCGGTGTCGAGGTGGGGGCTGAAAAATACTATGAAATTGCAAAAAAGAGGGGAATTCCAAGAATCATTTTTGTCAATAAAATGAAATCCCCTGAAATTAACGTGGATGCCCTAATTCAGGAGCTTAAGGATACTTTTGGAAACGGAGTTGTTCCCCTGCAGGTTCCTCTCGGCTCGGGTGAAGGGTTCAAAGGGGTATTTGACCTCGTCAATGGTGACCTCTCATCCCTTGATGCCGAATGCAAAGACATGGCCGAAGCGTGGGCCGAGCAGTTGAAAGAGGCCACCATTGAGCTTTCTGAGGAGCTCCTCGAAAAGTATATGGAAGGCGAGGAAATTTCATCAGACGAGCTTGCCAAAACACTGAGAGAAGGTATCATCAGTGGTGATATTATCCCCTTGCTCTTTGGAGAGGCAAAAGAAATGATAGGTGTTGAGGAGCTTGTGGACTTTATTGCTGAATATGGTGCCTCTCCTCTCAATGCTCCTAAAGAAATTGGCAAGGCGGGGGATGAAGAAATTGAAATTAAACCTGATCCCAATGAACCCCTTGTTGCCCTTGTGTTCAAAACCATCTCAGAGCTACATGTTGGAGAGCTTTACCTCATAAAAGTTTATTCAGGAACACTCACTCCTGGAACCGAGGTTTTGAATGCAAATCTCGGGCGCACCGAGAAGATCAACCAGGTTTATCTCGTCCGGGGTAAGGAAAGAAAAGAGACAGATAAGCTCATCCCTGGAATGATTGGCGCGCTTGTAAAGCTCAAGGAAACCAAGACCGGCCATACTCTTTGTTCCAAAGACAGACCTGTTGTTCTCGAAGGTATTGAATTTCCGCACCCGACGATTTCCGTGGCCATTGTCCCGAAGACCAGAGAAGACCAGGAAAAGGTCTCAGAAGGTCTTTCAAGATTGAGAGACGAAGACCCGACATTTGAATTTCATTACGACCCTGAGCTCAAGCAAACATTAATTTCCGGTCTTGGTGAGATTCATCTTGATGTGATTGTTTCAAAGCTCAGAGATAAGTTTGGGGTGAATGTGGACACTTCCAAGCCCAAGATTCCCTATCGTGAATCCATCCGTAAGCCTGCACAAGCAATGGGTAAGTATGTTAAGCAGACAGGTGGACACGGTCAGTATGGAATCTGTTACATAAAAATAGAGCCCCTGCCACGCGGTGGCGGATACGAATTTGTTAATGAGATTTTTGGCGGGGCGATTCCATCACAGTTCATCCCATCTGTTGAGGCCGGAATTAAAAAGGCCATGGAGAAGGGTGTACTCGCGGGATATAAGGTTGTTGATGTCAAAGTAACCCTTTATGATGGAAAGTACCATCCGGTTGATTCGTCTAACCTTGCCTTTGAAATTGCTGGCTCCATGGCATTTAAAGAGGCTGAGGCCAATGCAGACCCGTACCTCCTTGAGCCTGTTTATGAGGTCGAGGTAAGGGTTCCCGAGGAGTACATGGGAGATGTGATTGGTGACCTGAATTCACGTCGTGGTAGAATCCTCGGGATGGAAGCCGAAGGAAAGATGCAGGTAATCAAGGCCCATGTGCCTCTTGCAGAGCTTTACAAATACTCGTCAACACTCAGGTCCATTACAAAGGGACGTGGCACATTCACAATGAAGTTCTCCCACTATCAGGAAGTGCCAAAAGAAATCGCTCAGAAGATAATCGAAGAAGCCAAGAAGGAGCAGGAAGAAGGCAAGTGAAAGCGGGTCCTGAGTGTTTTCCCTGTGCCCTCAATCAGGTGTTACGTCTTATGAGGGCAGCGGGGATGGATGATGAAGTTATCCTGGATGCCATCAAGGAATCCTGGGAATATATCAAAGGACTGGACTTAAATTATTCACCGGCGTACATTGCTACCCGTTCGATACGAACGGGTAGCAAGTACTTTCCGGTTAAAGACCCCTATAGAGAGTTTAAAAAAGAGCACAACAGTCTTGCTCTGGATATCCTGGACAAAGTTCGTGATCAGGTAGAGACTTCAGAAGACCCTCTAAAATACAGGCTTATTTTAATGGCCTCAGGGAACATCATTGACCTCGGAACTCAGGATAAATTTGACGTCATTGAAACCTTAAAAAGAAATTTTGAGATAGGCTTTGGCATTGACCACTACGACATTTTTAAAGAAAAACTGCAGAATGCCAGAAAATTCCTCCTCATTGCAGACAACGCGGGTGAGGTGGTGTTTGATATTTACTTTTTAAAGAACCTCGACGTGGAAGAAAAGCTCCTCGCTGTAAAAAGCGGGCCCGTTTTAAATGACGTTACCGCTTATGACCTCGTGGGATTGGATATCAGCGGAATCAAAGTAATCGAAACCGGTTCCGATGCTCTCGGAGTTGACTTTAAAGAGGTGAGCGAAGAGTTTATGGAGCATTTCAACTCAGCAGATATTGTGCTTGCCAAGGGGCACGCAAATTTTGAGACCCTTGATGATGCATCGAGGGAAGTTTTCCTGCTCCTTCAAATCAAGTGTGGAGTCGTGTCAAGAAGGCTCGGCAAGCCAGTTGGCACACCGGTATTTGCCCTGAACACGCTTATCTAATCCAATCATCCTTTTTCCCGCTCAATTCCTTATCAAATTCCTCGTAATCGTAGTAGTTGATAAGACGGTAGAGTTCTTCTCTCGTCATCATCTGGGGTAAGAGATCTCTTTGGGTGCCTTTCTTTGAGAGCTCTCTATATGTATCCTCGATTGCAGTTAGGGCCATTCTCAACGCTGTAACGGGGAAAATCACTATGTTGTAGCCCATTTCAGAGAATTCTTTCACAGTGGTGTAAGGTGTGCGACCGAACTCAGTCATGTTTGCGAGGAGTGGAATATGAATTTCCCGCCTGAAAAGCTCAAATTCCTCATTGCTAATCAGTGCTTCAGGAAAAATTATGTCTGCTCCAGCTTCTGCATACATCTGCGCACGTTCAATGGCTTTCCTGAGCCCCTCAACCGCCCTTGCGTCTGTTCGAGCTATGATGAGCAAGTTCTTTCTAACTTCCCTTGCTGCCCGGATTTTGTAAACCATTTCCTCTGCCGGTATCAGCTTTTTCGAACTCAAATGTCCGCATTTTTTGGGCATTTCCTGGTCTTCGATCTGCATTGCAGCGGCTCCAGCCTCTTCGAGTTCTTTCGTGGTTCTTGCAACATTCAGGACCCCACCGAAGCCTACATCTGCGTCCACAATTATGGGCAAATTCACTATCGAATAGATTTTTCGCACCATGTAGAGGATTTCATCAAGGGTGATAAGTCCCAGGTCAGGCAGGCCATAGCTGGCAGTTAATGCCGCACCGGAAAGATAAATAGCTTTAAATCCATGTTTTTTGGCGAGCATTGCGGATATTGGGTTGAATACTCCAGGAGCCACGATTGTTTCTCCCCTTGAGAGGGCTTCCTTCAATCTAACTCCTGCATCGAGGTCTCTTACCTCAAAAATTTTCATCATAAACCTCCAGGTTTTAAAGATTTGAAAATCAAATCCAGATTTTTTACTTCTTCAAGATGGAAAGCAAGGTCGAGAAACTCATGTTTATCACCGGCAATTTTCCTGAATTTTTCAAGGACTTCTTCAGTGTTGAGAGGATTTTTCGCATGCCCACGGGGTACGAGTACCTCTCGCTCTGTTACCTTGCCGTCCTCGAGCTCAAGCCTGACTTTTGTCGGCAGAAACTCTGGATACATTTCAGAGTACTTTTTATTCACCTGTACCTCTACTTTCTCCTCTATAAATTTTCTCAATCCCGGGTCTTTTATCTTGGTTGCAGTAAACGAGCCCTCATTTATCGTTTTATCAAAGAGAGCACGAGCAACAAGGTAGGGAAGTGAATGGTCGGCAGTTTCTCGAGTTTCAGGTTTCCATCTTTCGCTATCCTTTGCAAGGATACTATACGCCATTTCGAATGTTTCCACAAGCACTCTCTTTATTTGGGCTGGTGATACGTCCAAAGAGAGCACAGCCTCGATAGCTCCCTGAGCCATGTACTCAACAGGGTAGACCTTTATATGTGTGTCCAGAATGCGCTCAGGTGACGAAAAACTTTTCAATCTATCAAATGCTCTGTCATTCAGTTTCTCGCGCTGTAGCAACTGATTTATGAATCCAAAAGGACCTGTGAAAGGTTCGCGAGGTCCTGTGATACCAGTCGATGCTATTAGTGTTGAAAAGATAGCATTTCTGGCAGAATTTGCTGCGGCTGCTCCTTTCCACATGGAAATTTCGCCAGTTCTCGTTTGTCGCGTCGATATGTTGGACGTCACGGTTATGGAAATTGCGTTCATGGTTTGCTCGAGCGTAAGTTTAAGTAGTCTTGAAGCGGCTGCGGCGGTGGCAATTCCGATGTAGTTAACATGGTCCCATCCATTGGCTTTGAGGCTTGCCCAGTCACAAAGCGCCGTGTCTATTTCGTAGGCGACTGCGATGGCTTCAATAAGCTCAGCACCTGAATTTCCATTAAATTCTGCCAGTGCAAGAAGAGGCATGATCACGTCTGAAGGATGCTGGGGCTCTCTTGAAAGATAAGTGTCGTTAAAATCGAGGTACCTTGCCAAAAAACCATTGAAGAAAGCTGCATGGTCTGGCGAAACCTTTACATCGGCACCCAGAATGCTTGAGCCTTTGGAGGCCTGAGCGAAGGGGAATTTCTGAAAGTAGGGTTTTAGCTGGGGGAGAGCAGCGATAGCAACCCCAAAGGTGTCAATAATCCTTTTCTTTACTTCAGTTTTGGCATTTTCACTGAGCTTGAAGGGGTGGAGCGAGTACTGGGCTATTATGAGAAGATACTCGTCCATAGCATTACTTATATTATTCATGACGCGTGCTGTCAAACTGCTTTATAATTTGCAAAAAATGGAGGTCACGAATGAAATACAGGGTTA
>WFZT01000276.1 GCA_015489415.1 Caldifarciminota bacterium
GATACGACAGGGAATCGCTTATCAGTTTTATGAAGATGCTCCAGGAATGCAAAACCCTTCTCTCGATAAAGTTCCGTGGAATGCCCCTGATTAAAAGGATGAAAAACTACCAGGGAGAAGACCCGGTTACTGGCTTTATGAATCCCTGTCAGTTCTTTTCAGTCGCAAATGAAGAAATGGCAAGGGCCATGCGGAGAAATGAAACTCTCACCTTCGCCATCCTTAATATCGAAGGATTTCAGAGTTTTATTGAATCCTATGGGGAGGACATTGCCACAAATGTAATTCAAACAATCGGGCTTGAGATAAAAAGCAGGTTAGGGGATGACATTGAAAAGGGGAATGTATTTGTCACCCGCCTATACCAGGATGTTTTTCTTTTTCTTCATAAAAGTCCGTGTTTCAAACTTAAAAAATATCTCGAGCAACTCGTGGACGTCATTGAGAAAAAAGAGAGCATTCTTGGAGATTATTACGAAATTAAACTTGAAGCCGGCCTTATTGAGTATCCTAAAGAGGCAGGTGATTTTCGAGACGTTTTAAAAAGACTCGAATTTGTGCTAACTGAGATAAGTTTAAGAGCAGGGACTCACAGGAGAGACGTTTCTTCTCGAGTTGTTTGCCTCTCAAGCCTGTCCCAGGAGAGACAGGAATACCACATACCGGAATTTGTAAATAGAGAGAATGAACTCAATACACTGCTTGATATTTATGAGACGGTTTCAGGGAAAGGGGTCGAAAAAATCGTCTTTATAAGGGGTCCTGTAGGAATCGGTAAAACGACCCTGCTTGAAGAATTTTTAAACAAAATTCAGGGTGACAAAAATACCTGGATATTTAAAACAAATCTCTCAGCCACCCAGACACCAGCGACAGCGAGTGCAATAGTTGGTTTAATTCGCGATTTCATTCAGGACCCCACAAACCTGGAGCTTTTAAGCAGTATTGACGAGGTACCTCCTGTCATCGCCGAGACCATCCCCCAGCTTGCAAAAAACGCCATTCCAGAAGAAGAACTCGATGAAGATGAACGGAAACTCCGCCTTATAGGCTGGCTTGAGAAACTGGTTGAAATGTTTGTAGAGGCGGGCACCATTGTTATAGCAATTGACGACCTCGAGTATATTGATGACCTCTCTTACACTGTACTCACGCATCTTGTAGCAACATACAAGTGGGCCAGAATTTTATTCGTTGGGACCTACTCAACCGAATCCCTTTCGGAAAAGGAAAAAGTAGAGAGCACATTTGATTATTTTGAAAAATCTAATCTGCTAAATATCATTGATCTCAAGCCCTTTACTCGCGAAAAGGTTCGTGAATACATAGAGGATTTCCTCCTTACCACATCAATTCCGGATGAACTGATCGAATTTGTAATAAAAGAGACATCCGCCATCCCGCTATTTATGAAAGAATTGCTAAAATCACTGATTGAAAATGGCGAACTTCGGAAGAAAGGTGGCAAATGGGTCTGGGAAGGCAAAGGGGATGTTAAATTCACACCGGAGATTGAGAAGATTTTTGAAAGGAAAATTCAGAAAATAAGTGATGATATCCTATTCATTCTTGGCATTGCCTCAACCCTCGGGACAACCTTTTCATCAAGTGATATTGTCAAGGTTATCAAGAAAAATTCAGCTTTTAAATACAGCGGCGACGATATAGATTCATACGTTAAAAAGAATCTCGAGCTATCTGCCCAGAACGGCTTTATAAGGAAACTAAAAGAAACCGAAGAGGGCGAGGTAGTTTATCAGTTTATTAACGAAAGTATTAAAAATTTTGTCAGGAAAAAACTACATCAAAGGCAGACAGACGAGGCTTTGAGAAAGATTTACCAGACCTCTGCATCTGTCCTCGAGGAGAAGATGTTATACGGTGAGAAGGACCTGATGCCAGACGTGGCCCTCAACTATCTTAGAGCCGGAATCTATGACAAAGCACTGTACTATTTGATCTCCTCTGGCCAGTGGGCAGAAGTTAACGGCTCGATTAAGGACGCGCTCAAATTCTACGACATGGCTCTGGATGCCTACAACAAGCTGAAAGAGACGGAAAAAGCTCTGCCTGTACACGAATCCATTTACCTGAGAATCCTCGAAAACAAGGCAAGAATAAATATCGTGCTTTCAAGGTTTGCCGAAGCAGAGAGAGACGTAAGAGAAATTTTGAGTCAAAATGTGGATCAAACGGACAGAGCAAGATACATAAATTTGCTTGCTGAAATAAAGTATGCAGCTGGTAATCTCTCAGAGGCTGATAAAGTCTTTCACCTTGCCATTACTGAGGCGCAGAAGGCAAGGAATATCCTTGAGGAAGGAAGGGCCCATCTCTTCAAAGCCAGAATTTACATTGACCTTGGCAAGCTCTCTGCCGCTACAGAGGAAATAAAAAAGGCCACCAAACTCCTTTCATCCACCCATGCCTATGATGAACTCATAGACATCTATCTTGTCACAGGAGTATTTTACCTGCAAATGGCAAAGCTGGACAAAGCCGAGAAATATTTCGTAGAAGGCTATAGAATTGCAAAAAGCCGTTCGAGAATCAGACAGAAGATACTTGCAGTTATCTATGGTGCGAAGATAAAGAGACTTAGGGGGGACCTCGAGCTTGCCTTTGCCATGCTTTCTCAGGCCATGGACGAGGCCAAGAAACTGCTTGATCCCACTTTGATAGGACTGATTCTGAAGGAAGAGGCTATGTGCTACTTCTTCACAGGGGATATGAAAAATGCTATCTTCAGGCTTGAGAATGCTCAATCAAGACTCTCCAGCGCTCCAAATTCTCTGCATTTTCTCGAGGTTAACCTTTACATGGCCCTCATTTACATCGTTGGTGGATCCTATACAAAAGCCTTTAAGACAATTACAGAGCTACAGAAATATCTTAACAGATGCGAAAGTTTCCCGATTAAATTAAAAGCTTACGCCATAAGGGCCCTGCTCGATTTAATATTTCTCAATCCATTTGGCTCACTTAAAATAATAAACGACTATCTTTTAAAGGCTTTCAAAAATCCCCAGCCATTACGAGAGCCCGCCCCATTTGTATTCAATATTATCTCAACCATCCTTTTTGACCTTGAAAACTACGGAATGAATAAAAAGGTCCTCAAAATTTCGAGTGAGTACACAAAACCCTTCCCTATCTGCAACTGCATCAGAGAGATAATAACTGCAATAAATGACTTGATGCTCGGACATGTCACCATCGATGATAAAGACCTCTATGTCACTTACAAATCTATCATTCAAACCCTTGCGTTTCCGAAGATGCACTATCTTGAGTACACGGCTCTTCTAAGCAATCGGGCAGGTGATATAGAGAAATGCAAAAAACGTTTCCAGGACCTCATCGAATTTTCTGAGAGTAATGGTTACTTTTTCTACGCACAGAGACAACTATTGCACTTCGGGAAATGTCTTTTTGACAATAAAAAATACCAAGATGCTCTTAAAACATTTCAGGAGCTTCTATCACTCTTAAAGATTTCAAATTCCCTTTTCTTTGAATCTCTTGCCTACTTTTATATGATGAAATCCTACCTTGCCATGGGTAATAAAGAAAAAGCAGCCGAAATAAGGGATAAATTTACCGGTCTTATTGAAAATCTTGAGAAACGAGGAGAAAGATTGGAAGATATAGACGAGTACTATAAAAATGCCCCAATCATTCAAGAATTTGTGGAGTTTAAAAAAATATTATCAAATCTATGACCTATTTGACATCCCGGAAATTCAACAGTTATAATTAGTCCGACCTATGAAAGTTGATAAGCTCCTCGAACAGGTATATGAGCCAATTCTGCCTTCTCTACACAAAGTAGAGGAAGAGATTGTTAATAGACTGTCCATTGATTACGATTTTCCTCTAAAAAAATACGTTTCAATGGGCAAAAGATTAAGGCCTGCCTCACTTCTATTTATGGCAAGGGCATACACAGGTCTCGAGAGAGGCGCCATCATTCTTGCAACGGCCATCGAACTAATTCATGCATCATCCCTCATACATGATGATATTGTGGATGAGGCACAGTTTAGAAGAGACAACCTTGCCCTGAACTACCGCTTTGGCAACTCTGTCGCTGTTCTCGCCGGAGACTTTGTCTTTTCAAGGGCAATTATGGCCACAAATGAGCTTAGAAATCCTGACATAATGGATGTCTTTCTTTCATCAGTGCTTGTCATGGTTGAAGGTGAGTTCCTTGAGGAAATCCTTAAATTTGAGGACAGGTTAAAGGAAGATTTTTACTACAAAGTCATTTACAAGAAAACTGCCTCGTTGTTTGAAGCAAGTTTTAAGCTTGGAGCCCTATGGCGTGGAATGAATTCAGAAGTTCAGGAAACGGCCCGAAAATTGGGCTACAACTTTGGCATGGCGTATCAGATCATTGATGATTGCGAAGACCTTTTCTCCGATACTGATAGCGACATAAGCCTTGAAAAAATAACCCTTCCAGTAATTGGTGCACTCATAAACTCAAGTAACCACCATGAAATATCCCTCGACATGGAACTCGAGGAACTAAAAAGGTTTGTGATCGAAAATGATGGCTATGAATATGCCCTCGGGAAGGCAAAAGTATTTCTCGATAACGGCATAAAATTATTGGAGAAATTGCCTGATAGAGATGTCGTTGAAAATCTCGAAAACTTCTACAATTACCTGAACTACAAACGAGAGGAAGTCTTGAAAGGCGTCCTTGACGCATCTTCCGCCTGAGATCCCACAAAATTTCTGTCAGATTTCCCCCTTGCACTTAGCACAAGGTATCTATTTCTGGAGGGCAAAATCTACCGCTTTCAGAGCGTGTATTCTGGTTGTGTCAAAAACTGGTATGTCCACATGCTCCTGCTTGATAAGTAATGGTATTTCTGTACAGCCCAGGACCACCCCTTCTGCACCTCGCTGTTTCAGGTTCTCTATTATTTCAAGATACTTTTTCCTGCTTTCATCCCGTATTATCCCAA
>WFZT01000277.1 GCA_015489415.1 Caldifarciminota bacterium
GGTTGCAAAAGCAGGTTCTTGAGGCAGTTGATCAGTGGTGTGAGGAGTACGAGGAGAAAATCAGAGAAAAGGGAGGCATTGGATTTTTCCTGGGAGGAATCGGGCCCGATGGACATATTGCCTTCAACGTCAGAGGTTCAGACCATTATTCTACCACCCGTTTAACCTACACAAATTATGAAACCCAGGCTGCGGCTGCTGTGGACCTGGGTGGCATTGAGGTTGCCCGCGAGAGGCCTGTAATCACTATTGGCCTTGCAACCATAACCTATAACCCAGATGCAGTCGCCATAATCTTTGCCGCAGGTGAGGCAAAGGCAAAAGTTGTTCGGGATGCCATTGAGAACGAGCCTCACATCAGATATCCGGCAACTGCACTGCACAAACTCGGGAATTCTCGTTTTTACATAACACTGGGGGCCGCAAAACTTCTTAAGGAACGCCAGTACAGGTTACTGGAAGAGAAGGACCTGACAAAGGAAGATATCGAGAAGGTGATGATAGACCTTGCACTTAAGAAGGGCAAAAGGGTGGGGAATCTCGATGAGGATGATTTCAACGATCGCCTTGCAAGTCTTGTTTTGAAGAAAACAGAAAGGGAAGTGGAGGAGCTTATCTCGAGAGTAAGTCAGTCCCTCAAGGAGAAAATTGCTGAGGGAACGGAGGTATTCACAAATACAACGTTTCTCCATACCTCACCCCACCACGATGACATAATGCTCGGTTATCTCCCGTTTGCTGTGAGAAGCATCAGAAATGCTACAAACAGACACTTTTTTGCCTACATGACCTCTGGATTTACGGCTGTTACCAACTCATTTGCCCTTGAGACATTGGAAAAGGCCAGGAGGTTTATTTTCACTGAATATTTCAAAAAGATGTGGGATGAAGGGTACTTTGATCCTAAAAATAGCGAAGGTAGAAACAGAGATGTGTGGCAGTATCTCGATGGAATTGCCGCCCGCAGTAGCTACATGAAGGATGAAGGGACTGCAAGACGTATCATCAGGAATCTTGTGGAAAACTATGGCCTTAAGAGCCTTGAAGAGGTCAACCAGAAGATCGACGAGCTTGTTCAATACTTTGAAAGCGTCTATCCGGGGAAAAAGGACCCACCAGATGTGCAGAGGTTTAAGGGAATGATTCGTGAATGGGAGGCTGACCGACTCTGGGGATATCTCGGCATCAGGTGTGATTCAGTAAGACATCTGAGACTGGGTTTTTACACCGGTGACATATTCACGGAGGAGCCCACAGTGGAGAGGGATGTAATGCCTGTTTTGAATCTCTTAAGAGAAGTTGAGCCAGATGTGGTGACTGTGGCCTTTGACCCTGAGGCAAGTGGGCCGGATACACACTATAAGGTGCTCCAGACCGTGGCCGAGGCCCTTAAGAGGTATGAGAAGGAAAGCGGGAAGCACGATATTACCGTGTTTGGTTACAGAAACGTCTGGTACAGGTTTCATCCCGGTGAAGCCAACTTCTACGTGCCAGTCTCTCTAAATATGTTTGCCATCATGGAGAATGCCTTTGTGAACGCCTTTGTATCCCAGAAGAATGCTTCGTTCCCCAGTTACGAGCACGATGGTCCATTCTCCGAGCTTGCCCAGAAGATTCAGGTGGAGCAGTATCAGGCAGTCAAAACGTTACTTGGACGCGAGTTTTTCCACAACCATATGAGTCCTTTGATAAGGGCCACCCGAGGGCTTGTCTTCATGAAGAGGATGACAACAAAAGAATTCTACGCCCACGCCCGTGAGCTGAGAAAAACAACAGAGAATATTTAAACTCGCTATTTTTAAGTAATACGTAGATTTTCAGTTTTGCACGGAACTCATTATGCAGATTCTGTCAAGTCCGAAATATTGTTTACCCATTCCACCCCGGCCCTCCCTTCCCAATGGGAAGGGAGGGAGCTCCGTATTCGCTTGAATCAGCAAATTAGGAACGAAGCCTCAGCAAAAAGCCCCAAATTTCCCCTCCTTCCGCGGGGAAGGAGGGGTTAGGGGGGAATCGGGAAAGAGCGAGAATTATGCCCACAAATCACCCTTGGCTTTAACTTCTATGCAAACTTCTACAAGCAAGGGAAAATCTATGTATTAAGCCGGTGATTTATAAGTCAATGCTCAATCAGTGCTGGTGTTAGAGGTTGGAACTTTGCAAAAATCACTTAATTCGGACGAACTCATAGGCCATAGAGCTTGGACTCGCCAGCCACGATCAAGTTATCACCTCTGATTCCAGGTGACTCTGGAATGTTTGTCTGAGTGGATATAAATTCACTGGAACAAGGTGTAAGTTGTACGTGTCTAAAAAATTCTGGAGGTGTAAAAATGAGAAAGTCTTTGTTCCTGATCTTTCTAATGGTTCCCCTTTTATTGAGTGCGCAGGCAAGGAAGAGGCCTCGAACTGCTATTGTTGGTGTGGTGCTTGATGCAGAGACGAATACTCCGCTTGAATATGCTACAGTTATTGCGTACAGAGTGAAGGATAGTGTGAAAGTAGGAGGTACAGCAACAAATGAGAGAGGTAGATTTGTTCTAAAGAACTTGAAATTCGGCAAGTACTACCTGAATGTGGATTTCATCGGATA
>WFZT01000278.1 GCA_015489415.1 Caldifarciminota bacterium
ATTGTACTCCTTACACAAAATTATTCTAACACCCGCGAGCATGGGGGAAGTTGGGAACGCGTATGACAATGCGTATGCAGAGAGGGTGGTGGGGACGTTAAAGAGGGAATACGGATTGGGGGAAGTATTCAAGAGTGGGATAGGGGGTGCTGTGGAGGAGGCGATAGAGTTGTACAATGAGGAGAGGCCGCATCAGTCGTTGGGGTATGCGACGCCGAGCGAGGTGTACAGTGGGGAAGTAGAGATAGAGGGATTTGAGGTGAAGACAGGGGGTAGATCATGCTGAAGGGAGTCCCCCTTTTAAATGTCAACATATTTCAGGACTTGACACGGAGCTCCCTCACTTCCCCTTGGGAAGGGAGGGCCGGGGTGTAATGGGTAAACAATTTTTCGGACTTGACAAAATCTGCATAATGAGTTCCGTGCAAAACCGTAAGTCTACGTATTACTTAAAAAATAGCGGGTTTACACGTTCTCTGTTGTTTTCCTCAGCTCACGGGCGTGGGCATAAAATTCTTTTGTTGTCATTCTCTTCATGAAGACAAGGCCGCGGGTAGCTCTTATCAGGGGACTCATGTGGTTGTGGAAAAACTCGCGTCCAAGCAACGTTTTGACTGCCTGGTACTGCTCCACCTGAATCTTCTGGGCAAGCTCAGAGAATGGACCATCGTGCTCGTAACTGGGGAACGAAGCATTCTTCTGGGATACAAAGGCGTTTACAAAGGCATTCTCCATGATGGCAAACATATTGAGAGAGACTGGCACGTAGAAGTTGGATTCTCCGGGATGAAACCTGTACCAGACGTTTCTGTACCCGAACACAGTAATATCGTGCTTCCCGCTCTCCTTCTCATACCTCTTAAGGGCCTCGGCTACGGTCTGAAGCACTTTGTAGTGTGTGTCCGGCCCACTTGCCTCCGGGTCAAAGGCCACGGTCACCACATCTGGCTCGACTTCTCTAAGGAGGTTCAAAACGGGCATCACATCTCTCTCCACTGTGGGCTCCTCCGTGAATATATCACCGGTGTAAAAACCCAGTCTCAGATGTCTTACTGAATCGCATCTGATGCCGAGATATCCCCAGAGTCGGTCAGCCTCCCACTCACGAATCATCCCCTTAAACCTCTGCACATCCGGTGGGTCCTTTTTCCCCGGATAAACACTTTCAAAGTATTGAACAAGCTCGTCGATCTTCTGGTTGACCTCTTCGAGGCTCTTAAGGCCATAGTTTTCCACAAGATTTCTGATAATACGTCTTGCAGTCCCTTCATCTTTCATGTAGCTACTGCGGGCGGCAATTCCATCAAGATACTGCCACACGTCTCTGTTTCTACCTTCGCTATTTTGAGGGTCAAAGTATCCTTCATCCCACATCTTTTTGAAATCTTCAGTAAAAATAAACCTTCTGGCCTTTTCCAATGTCTCGAGGGCAAATGAGTTGGTAACAGCCGTGAATCCAGAGGTCATGTAGGCAAAAAAGTGTCTGTTTGTAGCATTTCTGATGCTTCTCACAGCAAACGGAAGATAACCGAGCATTATGTCATCGTGGTGGGGTGAGGTGTGGAGAAACGTTGTATTTGTGAATACCTCTGTTCCCTCAGCAATTTTCTCCTTGAGGGACTGACTTACTCTCGAGATAAGCTCCTCCACTTCCTTTTCTGTTTTCTTCAATACAAGACTTGCAAGGCGATCGTTGAAATCATCCTCATCGAGATTCCCCACCCTTTTGCCCTTCTTAAGGGCAAGGTCTATCACCACCTTCTCGATATCTTCCTTTGTCAGGTCCTTCTCTTCCAGCAGTCTGAACTGGCGTTCCTTAAGAAGTTTTGCGGCCCCCAGTGTTATGTAAAAACGAGAATTCCTGAGTTTGTGCAGTGCAGTTGCCGGATATCTGATGTGAGGTTCGTTCTCAATGGCATCCCGTACAACTTTTGCCTTTGCCTCACCTGCGGCAAAGATAATGGCCACTGCATCTGGGTTATAGGTTATGGTTGCAAGGCCAATAGTGATTACAGGCCTCTCGCGGGCAACCTCAATGCCACCCAGGTCCACAGCAGCCGCTGCCTGAGTTTCATAATTTGTGTAGGTTAAACGGGTGGTTGAATAATGGTCTGAACCTCTGACGTTGAAGGCAATATGTCCATCGGGCCCGATTCCTCCCAGGAAAAATCCAATGCCTCCCTTTTCTCTGATTTTCTCCTCGTACTCCTCACACCACTGATCAACTGCCTCAAGAACCTGCTTTTGCAACC
>WFZT01000279.1 GCA_015489415.1 Caldifarciminota bacterium
AACTTTCTTCCAGAGGACGTGAGGAATCTTGAGGAGGCAGTAGGTGAGTCAATAAAGGAGATACGAGGTAATGGGAATTTGAAGCGAGCATTTTTTGCCCATGCAGGGCTGGAGCTGTGATGCGTCACTTTAACTTAGCAAAGGTCAATAAGTCAAGTTTTTTTAGTTTGTACAGTATCTAAACTCCCTCCCTTCCTTTGGAAGGGAAGGTTGGGGTGGAATGGGAAAAAATTTGTTGAACAAAAGGGGCAGGCATGTTCAGGAATACCATTACCCTGAGCATTCTAAACGTCTTCAACTTTATTCTATTCTTCCCTGATCCTCCTTCTCGGAGGAAAGAGGTGAATTTAATGATTGGTCTGCAATTATCCGTGAAGTTTTGAGAATCTGCAGGACGAAGTGGCAACTAATATTTAGATTTTTCAAACAAGCCCATGATAAATGAGCTCGTTCGAAAATTCCCCCTCCTATCCTCCCCCCATGCACAAAGTGCGTGGGGAGGAATAAAAAGGTTTTGAAATTTTTCGAGCAGGTTTATGCTAAATGATATAACGAGGGTATTTGCGGAAATTCGTTAGGAGATATGGAAAAGAAGGGGGAATGAGGATTTTACATCCATCAGCGCGTTGTAATTTGCACAAGAATAAAATGGGGGGCGCCGCTTCGCGGCGCCCCCCTCCACAAATTTACTTCAAAATTATCACTTTCTTCGTCTTCTTAAACTTCTCAGCCTTTATCTGCAGGAAGTAGACACCACCGGGCAAATTATTCACATTCCAGCTTGCAATATGCTGGCCGGCGCTGAACCTTCCACTCAAAATTCTCGAAACTGCTCTACCCGTCACATCGTATGCGATCACGTTAACTTTAGACGCCTCAGGCAGAACAAAACTTATCCTTCCGTTCTTCGTAATCGGATTAGGAGAAACACTAAAGGCAAACTTAACCGGTTTCAATCCAGACTCACCTACTCCAACAGATGGCGAGACTGTGGTAAACTTGATCGCCTTTCCTCCATAAATACCAGTTGAAAGCCTATCAACATCGCCATCGTAGTACATCTGTATGCCGATTGTCTCTGTTCCATTCTCAATTCCAGTCGTGAAATCATCCTGGGCCGGGTCTACATTGTACTGGAAAACTATCTCCCCATCTCCAGTTGGGGTCGGATAGTACTGAGGATCGTACAAAATGATTTCGAAGGTCTCAATGTCTCCTGTAGCAGCGAAATGAGGCACCTGGTACCATTCGACGATAAATCTGTGGTTCGTAGCATCGCTATAATATGCAACCTGACCACCGCTGGAAGGGTTCAGGTCATCCCATAGAGGGGCAATCATGTTGGCAGGTCCATCTTCATCGGGTATTCCAGAATTGCTAAAATCAGTGGCCCTTGTATTACCCATGGCTGCAAGACCATTTGAGCCTATGGTTATTGATGTAAACGTATTTCCATAGTACTGGAAAGAGAAGGGCAGATTCACAGTTGCGTCATCGTCATCACCAAGCGAAAGAGGAGTCCCATGTCCACCCGCCCGCGGAGCTATTTCAACCCAGTTATACGTGGGTGCGGCACCGTAGGTGCTATCATTGCTCTCATAGGCATAGTAACCGTAGCTATCAGGACCGGATGGATCGTAAGGGGTTCTCACGCCAATAGTAAGACCAAAGTCGTAGGTTTTGGTGTAACCTGTGGAGTCTGTAAAGGTGAACATAATGTGAGCAACGTGCTCCCTTGGGGTATTTGGTGAAGCCTGAATCTGGAAAGCCGTATCCGTTACCGTGCCTCCGTTTGCAGGTATGTCGCCTATACTTGCCACTGAATCTGTGATTGTGAGAAAACTGTCTGATGTTGTAATGGAAACCTGCACACCGGTTGCCGGCTGATTCCCCATGTCCGCTATGGTCATAGCGAGGCTTGCACTTTCACCGGGGTCAAGCACACCGTTGCCTCCGTTATCGAGAACCGAGATGTCAACAACGGAAAGGACCACTCCCTCTAAAGGCACATCCTGTTCAATGGATAGGTCGTCAATGTACCAGCCATCACGTGTGACAGAGCCGTCAGAAGTGAGTAAGAATCTGATAAATACCTGTGAAGAACCCGCAAATTGGGACAGGTCGCAGAACACTTCCTGCCATGTTGTCTGTGTTCCGGTCACGCGCATAAGGTCAACCCAATTCGCACCGGCACCGGTGTCCGTTGCGGCCTGAACATAACCAAAGTCAAAGCCCTGCTCAAGCTCGAATTTCTGCCAGAAGTGAACCCTGGCAAAATAAGCATTGCTCAAATCTATAGGAGTTTTCAAAAGGGCATAATAATTTGCATTATTGGGATAATCACCATTAGGAGAATCTGTCAGGCTATTTGCCCCTGAATGGAATTCTGTGGTCGAGAGGCCCCAGTTACCCGTAAGACTCCAGTTAGAAAGGCCATTTTCAAAGCTCGTTGAATACCAGGCGTAATAAACGGGCTCGCCGATTATCACAGTGATGGTATCAATCTTCGTATAGGGGGTTCCAGCAGTATCCTGGCCTGAGATGGATATAACAAAGTTTGCAGGGAGGCCCGGCCTGCGCGTTGAATCAACCGAAAAGCTGAAACCATCACCCTGGACTGTGGAGTCACGATAAACAGTACCGTAATTTGAGCTATAGTCGAGAATTGTGATATCCGGATCATTCGAGGAAATAGTGGCAGTTACGTTTGCAACATCAAGACCAAGGTTCCTGAGTGGAACATACATATCCACGGTTTCACCCGGATCTGGTCTTCCATTGTTGTTTCCTGAGGCATCGTTAAACTGTGGGGTTAAAACTCTCAAATATGGTGAATTCAGGCTTGGTGTGTTTTCTATGGTAAGAAGTGCATTCAGGCGACCCCATCCATAGTCGTTATTTGGATAGGTATGGCCTGCAGGATGGTCAAC
>WFZT01000280.1 GCA_015489415.1 Caldifarciminota bacterium
AGAAGTGGATGCAGAAACTTTGAACATCTCACTTTCATTGGGGAAAGTCATTTTAGATGTAACGGCAGAGGTTGCAAATATTAGCACTCATCTTGGTGGGGCAGAACTCTTTCTCCATGAGGGGATACAAACACTTAATCTATCAAATAAACTTGGTGGCGTAAAGGTATTGCTTCCTCGAGGATTTAAAGCATTGGTAAACGCTTCTCAAAAGCATGGTTCCATCAAGATAGATCCGGAGATTGTATCAATGGAAGGTAATGTTCCTGTTTTTAATATTTTTACAAATCTGGGTGGAGTTAGTGTTGAGTACTTTAAACCCAATGAGATTGAGGAGGAATGAGTGTTTATTGCTGCAAAATATTTTAAATTTTACGAGAGTGTAATACCTATATTCGGGAAATTATTAAAAGCAACTCTACATACGTGGCAGAAAATTGTGATTTGGGAAGGTGGATAGAGTCAGAAAATTTCTAAATTAACGACAAGGGGAAAATAGAAGTGGATGAAATTTTCCAATAAGCTAATTTTTTGGATGACGTAGAAAAATGCAAACTATAAAAACTTTCTATTCATTACTACAAAAAGCCAGGAGGGAATTCCTACTAATAATTATATCTGGAAGTCTTATTTCCGGGTCAGAGGCACTGATTCATCCTCTGTTATTAAAAGCTATATTTGACGAATCTATACTTAGAAAGGATTTTCATCGGTTCGTTATATTAACCACATTCTATCTGATTTTTGGCTTACTCCTGAATATCCTTACATACTTCAGGTCCCTATGGCTAAAATCCTTTGAGAATAAGAAAATCCTTGAGCTAAACAGTGAACTTCTAAACAAATTTTATAACTCTGATTTCCGTGAAGTATCTAAAAATGGCCCGGGCTACTATATATCGCGGGTATTTACAGATGTGAACGAAGGTTTTGCCCCAATGTTGCATCTCGTTGACAGGCTGTTAAGCAAGATAGTCAGTGTGATTATATTTATCGGAGTCATGCTTTATCTGTCGTGGAAGGCAAGCTTATTACTTTTTGCCATCTCTCCCATCCTCATTTATTTGTCACACAAGATTGGAAATAAAATCCGCGAGGTTACAAAACAGGAGAGGGAAAGTCAGGGGATGTTTCTCAGCAATCTTGAGGGCGCTATTAGGGCTTTCAGAATAGTGCGCTCTCACGGACTTGAAGAAGTAACACTTAAAAATTATTCCGAGAAGATCAGAGACTACATTGAACTGATCTTCAAGAACTTCAAACTCTCCCAGCTGTATAACACACTTAGCTACATGACCATGAATATAGCTGACTTTACATCTCTCTTCATCGGAGCCTACTATGTTATAAAAGGAGAGCTTACCTTTGGTGGTTATCTCGCATTTGTAAATACATTCTGGAGGACACTGACAGGTATCAACAAGCTTTTTTACGAATTTCCCCTTTTAAGCAAGTACGGAGAAATTCTCCGTAGAATCTCTAACTTCTTAGATAGAGAACGAGGGAAATACTTTGAATCCCACCCGGCTATCGAGATAAAAGATTTGACTTTTAGCTATGATGGAAAACACGTTTTTAAAAATCTAAACTTAACAGTGAAAAAGGGGGAGAAAATTTGTATTGTTGGAGATAATGGAACAGGGAAAACCACATTAGCCCACATATTGTCTGGATATTTGAAGCCCGATTCGGGTGAAATCAAGCTTCCCGAGAAGGTTGTCTCAATAACACTTCCCCTGCACTTTCCTCCTGTAAAAATAAAGGGCTTAGGACTTAATCCGGATTTAATAAAAGAACTCGGCCTCGAAAACTTTCTGGAGAAGACTGCAGACGAACTTTCTGCAGGAGAAAAGCAAAAATTGGGCATCGCATTGGCTCTCTCATCAGATGCCGACTTCTTTATCTTTGATGAACCACTGGAAAATATTGATGAAAAAAGCAGGGAGAAGGTTTTCAAATTGATTCTGGATCATACAGAGGGGAAGACGCTTTTAATCATCATGCATGGATTTAATGAATATCACAGATTTTTTGATAGAGTCATTAACATCAGCAAAGATTTAAGGAGGTAGGGCAAAATGCAGGTTGTGTTATGGATTCTCATGGCTCTTACCATTGAGCCTGTCAAATTGTCTTCAGTCAATCAAATCTATGATGTGAAAACACGCTACTATCTGAAAACTGTTATCCCTGAATTCGATACTATGCCCAAGGAATCATCAATTGTTTCAATTGGATACACACCGAAAGAGCTTGTTATCTATGCCAGAAATTACCAAAAGGGAATACATGCCTCCTCTCGCAGACGCGATGCAGAAGGTATGGTTAGAGAAACTGAAGACTGTTTTTACGTTTATCTTGCAACTCATGGGATTGGTAAAGATGCTTACTTCATAGGTGTTAATCCCCTCGGAGCCATGGCTGATAGAGTGATATCCCCATCAGGAATTACTGAATGGGATGGAGACATTCGGGCAAAGGCACGTATTACAGACTATGGATGGGATGTGTTACTCATTATTCCTTTCAGTACCATTTCCTACAACGAGGGATACTGGGGTGTGGATTTCTCGCGATATATTGCAGGGAGCAACATGAAGATTCAGCTCCTTGTCCCACGAAAGAACCCAAATGACAACATTCATATTGCTCGCATGAAACTCGATTTTTCATACATCAAGAAGTCCAGAGGTTTCAGCTTCTTCCTGATTCCAAGCATCAGATACACCTACAATGAGAACAAGAAAGAGTTAAAAGGTGGTTTGACGGCTCGATGGCGTAAGGGACAATCTACCCTTATGGAGGCGACCGTTTATCCAGACTATTCCGAGCTTGAGGCAGATGTCCAGGAGTTCGATATTTCACTCCTTCCGGTAGATTATCCGGAGAAAAGACCATTTTTTGTCGAAGGGAGGTCATTTTACACACCACCTGTTTCGTTCATCAGAACAAGAAACATTGACCTCCCAAAATTTGGGGCAAAATTTTATTCCACTACAGAAAATTCTATATTTACAATCTATGCTCTGAATACAAATCTTGTTAATGATACAAGTTACAACTTCCTTGAGTTTTATCGGTATGCTTACAACTTTTCAAAATCTATGAGAGCCGGAGTGTTCGGAATCTTCAGTGAGATAGGGTACAATCTCGCTTCTTTTGACTTCACCAACTATTTTCCCAAAGCAGATATCAATTTTGATGCAGAGGCAGCCCGGGTGATAGACAATGGAGCCAATTTTGTAAATCTTCACATATCAAGAAGCGCAACGCAGGGAGTAGGTGGCTTTTTGACACTAAGAGAGATAGACAGCAACTTCGTTTCACCACTGAACTACATCCAGTTTAACTTTGATGGCATCAGGTGGATTTCGGGGAATCTTGGATATACAAAATATTTCAAAAAATACGGCAGGTTATGGGTCTTTGGCGCAAAGGTTTATGGAAGGAAAGTTGTTGATAAATACAGCAAAGATAGGATCATGCAAATTTTGAGGCCTACTGTCTTCTGGGGCCCTTATCCATGGTTTTTAATACTCGAATATGAGGGAAATAAGCTGGACTATTTAAAGAGTTGGATACCTGATATCCACGATGTTGACGTTAAATTTTACAAATTTGGTGTATTTTATAATGGTTCAACCTGGAGAAATATGCAGGCTGTCTATGGTGTTGGAACATACGCAGGTGATAGGGCTTATCTCTATTTTCTTGGAATCAAGTATAGTTTCTTCGGCTTTATCAATCTTGGGACAGCTGATTACAGGGTGATCATCCCGTCGGTTGGCCAGAATATTCTTACATTACAGCTTTTTGGTGAAATTGCGCTACCTCACCACATTTTCCTGAAACCTTATATAAATTACACGGGCAATTGCAGCGACCAAAGAGTGTTTTGCAAGATGGAGAATAAAACGCTTAACACAAACCTAATTATAGCCTATGAGCCGAAGTATCTGACGGGTGTTTATCTTGCTTTAAACAGAATAAAATCAGGTGAAGAAATCAGTAAAACTGGAGTTTTGAAGTTTCAGGTGGGGTATAAGATGACGTTTTAATGAAAATTGGGTTAAAAATGTAGTCTGGTAAATGGCTACGGGATGAATTCAAATTATAAAATTTAATATCAGCAATGTTTTGTTTATTTCAGTTGTGTCATTCTCCATGATTTGATACAAAACCTGATTTTTCAGAGATATATTTTGTCCTTGTAAATGAATCTACCTACGTATTATAATAACCTCCAACAGGGAGGAATTGAGATGAGTGTACGCATTGCCAGTCCAACAAGTAAAAGAAGGAGAAGGAGGCGAAATCTTTTGTACATCCACAAAGTAAGACGACAGAAGGCAGGATATCGTCTTCGTATTAAAACTCTCTCAGATATCAAAAATAAACGGCGTAGAATCAGGGGACAAAGACTAAAAGTCCGATACTGGAGTGAGGACGAAGTAAACAATATGGGGAAAATGTTGCTGCCTAAAAGTCTTGATTTAGATAACGAAGATTATTCTTCATGGTAGGTCAAATATCACTTATTAGAGTTTATTACACAAATCATGTAGATTTTAAAACAAGGCCAGTATTAATATTTAAAGAGTTTAAATTGGGGGATTTTCTGTTTCTTCCACTCACTACGAACAAAATGGTACCTGGAATTGTTATAACTAACAGAGATCTCCAATATGGGTCTTTAAAGAGGGAATCAGTGATAATTGTCAAAAAATTGGCCATCGGGAATCAGGATAATATTCTCAAAATCATTGGCCTGGTAAAACCTTCTTTTTTCAACAAAGTCCATACTGAAGTATGCAACACCTTAAACTGTTATGAAATTTGACTTTGTTATAGTGCATTAGGAACATTTTCCTATTCGGATATGCAATATTTTTTTTAATTAATCAATTTTCCCCCTCATTTGACATCATAATCGCTAAACGGGATAATTTAGGCAAGGAGGTGAGTTATGTATAAATATTTAGTTGTGTTGTTGTTTCTTTTCTCTCTAAGCACTGTGAAAGCACATTCCATCACAGTGGATGGTGACCCATCTGACTGGGTTGGGATTGGCGCTGATACTGCAGTCGTGGACTCAGGAGAGTGGATCGTGGAAGATGCAATTGGTGATGATTGGGGAGACGGTGGCGATGCTCCTAACGCTATGGACAATCCTGCTCCTTACTCTTACCCGGATTCTGTAGCCCTTTCATCTGCAGACATCGAAGAATTTAGGTTAACTCTCAAAATAGGACCTGGGAAGGATAACTCTGATTCGCTTTATGGACTCGTAAGAATGCAAGACCTTACCGAAAATTCCATTGTAACAATACTCCTTGTAGTTGATACCACAAACGTCTCATATGTAACTTACGATAGCTCAGACATCGCTACAGGGGTTGGGTGGAATATCATGATAGTCTTAAAGGATGGTCAGATACTGCTATTTATACCTGGAGGATATCCTGTTAATATCGGGCAAATTTGCGCTTTCAACTATTCAAATGATGTTGTAGAATTTGGCATTCCTCTCGATTCTTTCCCCGAGCCATCTGGTGATATAATAAAAGTCGCTGTTTATTCTGGAGTTTCAACGGGAAATCTCTATGCGGAAGTAGACTCTCTTTCATCTACCACAAATGGAGGTGGTGGAACCAACACAGAAAGTGACCCTGATGTCTACGATATAATCGCACCCGACTCGGCTTCACAGACAAATTGTCTTTCATCCTACCAGGACAATTCACCTGCTACACTCCCGCAGAGTCTATTTTACAGTATTAGTTTGCCCCAGCTCTTGCCATTCATACCGGCGTCCATTGAGGAAATTCAGGGACATCAGTCTTCATCCCCATTCGAAGGAATGACTGTAATGACCTGGGGCGTGGTCACGGCTATTTTCAACTACGGATTCTTCCTTGAGGACGTTGATAGTGTCTCAGAGCCCTGGAATGGAATATTTGTTTACACAGGCTCCACTCCATCTGTTGAGAGAGGCTATTCAATAGACATTATAGCAACTGTCCATGAATACAACGGTCTTACGGAGCTCTCAAATATAGATACCATAATTGTCAACGACACCGGAAACTATATCAGTCCCGTTCTTCTTCCTACAGGTAGTGTGGGAGATGAGCAGTGGGAAGGCATGCTTGTAGAAGTTGACAGCGCAGTGTGCACCAATCCCAATCTCGGCTATGGAGAATGGGAAGTTGACGACGGCTCTGGCCCAATACGCGTAGACGATATGGGCTATTCCTACAATCCTGACTCAGGTCATCTTTACCGAGTTGTTGGACCTGTTACTTACACCTATGGCCATTTCAAAATAGAGCCAAGGGATTCCAACGACGTTACAGAATTGACGCAGATTACTCCACCCACAGGATTGATTATAAATGAGGTTTATTACGATGCTCCTGGCTCTGATCACGGAACGTTTACCGAAATCATTGGGCCACCAAATCAATCCCTTGATGATGTTTACCTGATCGGAATCAATGGAAGTAACGGCCAGGTTTACCGCACCATTGACCTATCTGGCCACTCCATCAATCAGAATGGGAGATTTGTTGTTGCACAGGATAATACCGTACCAAACGCGGATATGGTTACCAATGATGTTGACTGGCAGAATGGGCCTGACAATGTGGTTCTTGCATTCATCAGCGGAAATGATACTCTCGTGCTTGACGCAGTGGGCTATGGCTCGGAAGACACAACTACTTGGCATTTCTATGGTGAATTAATACCTACAGTTGATGCACGGTCAGGTTATTCAATCTCAAGGATACCAGACGGAAATGACACAAACTGTAATGTCTGCGATTTTGCTCCCATGCCCCCAACTCCTGGAGATATGAATGGCTCTCTCTTATTTTCAGATGGATTTGAAAATGGTGGAGGAAACTGGTCAGGTGATTGGGGAGTTACGGGGCAGACAAGCCATCTTGGCAACTATTCATACACTGATAGCCCAAATGGGAACTATCCCAATAACGCCAATTTGATCGGCGAACTCAACCAGTCAATTGATTTAAGTGCATTCAGTGGAGCATACCTGCAGTTTTATGATGCCTACTGGATAGAGCAGGGATTTGACTTTGGGTTTGTGGAGGTTTCGACGGATAGTGGTAGCACCTGGACCACTGTTAAAACCGTCACCGGTGATAATTCACAGTGGACCTTTGAAAATGTTGACCTTGGCCAGTTCTGCGGTTACCCGGATGTCAGGATTCGGTTCCGCCTTACCTCCGATGCAGGTTATACGGAAGACGGCTGGTTTATAGATGATGTGAAAATCATTGGCACTTCTGTAGACGTTTCCCCTCCATTCATAATGCATACTCCTATTCCTGACACCTCAAGTATTCTCGATTCGGTTATAGTGAGCGCCACTTACATGGATGCAAGTGGCATTTCCACCGATTCTCTTTATTACACAATTGATGCCTCTTCAAATCACGTGACTTCTGATAGTGTCTCGGGCAATACATACTATTACACGATTAGAGGGCTGACACCGGGAGCATTTCTGAGCTACTACTTCGTCGCAATAGATAATTCCGGCAACAGGGCTCAGTCAGCAGAATACACGCACATTGCTGGTAACATACTTTACAGAGACGATGACAATCCTGGATATATCACTCTACCAGACCCTGGAGATAGCCTCGCTGTCAGATTTGACAGTATCCCTGCTGATAGTGTTTGGATAACGACACTGCTCTATAACTTTTACATGGATGGAAACCACGAGCTTGACTCAGTGTCCGTTCATGTCTGGGATTCGCTTGGTAACGACATGATTCAGCCAAGAACAATTTACCCGGTCAATACACCTGACAATCCATTTGCCTGGACACCAGTGGATATAAGAGACGAAAATCTCTATGTTCCCGCCAGCACTCCATTCTATGTTGGAGTGGTCTTCCGGGATACAATACCTGCACTGATGCTCGACAGCCCCGGTTCTTTCAATAGTTCATACAGATTTGCGAGCGGTGAATGGCATCTTCTCGGAGTTGACCTGTTTATCAGGGCCATTGCCGGTATTTACGGAACAGGTATCTCCGAAAACCCCGGAAATCCTCTAAGCTTCAAGCTTCTTCAAAATGTTCCCAATCCTGTGAAGCAGAGAACCACGATAAGCTTTATTCTTCCGCATGCAGACAGAGTCAGGCTATCAATCTATGATGTCTTAGGAAGATTGGTAAAAACAGTGGCAAATGGCAGGTTTTCAGAAGGGAAACACAGTATTGTTGTGAATACCAATGGTTTGAGAAATGGAGTCTACTTCTACGAGCTCAAAACCTCGGAAAGAATTGCGACCAGGAAGATGTTGATATTGAAGTGAAATTAAGTGGTGGGGCGGGGCGCCGAAGGCGCCCCGCCCCCCTTAATCAACTCCCATCATGTAAAATAAATCCCACCATTCACCGTCACAACTTCCCCGGTGATATACGAACTGTCATCTGATGCAAGGAAATAGATTACCCGTGCCACTTCCTCGGGTTCAGCAACCCTACCCACAGGTATTTTCCTCTTAACCTCTTCTTCATGGTCTTTCAAATACCCTGCTGTCATGTCGGTTCTTGTGTATCCGGGCGCAACAGCGTTGACATTTATATTGAATTTTGCAAGGTAAAGGGCAAAAGACCGGGTTAATCCTATAATTCCTGCCTTCGCTGCAGCATAGTGAACTCCTTTTGATGAGCCTGAAAAAGCCCTCAAAGACGAAACATTCACTACCCTGCCCCATCCAGCACGTTTTAGAAACGGTATGGCGTATTTTGTCACAAGAAAGGCACCGGTTAGATTTACACCGATGACCCTATTCCACTCCTCGATATCAAGCTCTTCGGGATTTACGTGGGTGGATAGGCCCGCATTGTTTACAACAATTTGCAGGGCACCGAATTCCTTCTCAATTACATCGAACATGGCCCGGACTTCTGTGTCCGAGGAGACATCTGCTCTCACCTTTATCGCT
Organism: Caldifarciminota bacterium; assembly: GCA_015489415.1. Lineage (GTDB taxonomy): Bacteria > Hydrothermota > Hydrothermia > B15-G9 > WFZT01 > WFZT01. The sequence continues at coordinate 8,990 of WFZT01000280.1, forward strand.
CTAACACCGAATTTCAGGGCCTCTTCCACAACGTCCTCGGCCTCTTTTTCACTCTTAAGGTAATTTACGGCAACATTTACCCCTCTTTGCGCAAAGAGTAGCGCAGTTGCCTTTCCAATTCCTCTTGATGCCCCTGTGATTAGAGCAAACTTTTCCATGGCCTAATATTTAATCAATCCAAGCCAGGTTCCAAGTAAGAATTGAAGTCTTCCAATCAATAGCGATACACGTGCCATCACCGTATAGCCAAAGGAGGCACCAAATCCTATCATCAGGAAGATAATTCCAATCTTCGAGGAGATTTTAAGTGTTCCCTTGTGCTCTTTGGAGAAGAAAAAGTAAGATAGAACGGTCAGAACTCCGATAAAGATCAAAATTGCATTGAAAAATGCGAGTGGCGAATGATAAGAGGATGGTGATAAAAGGATTGTTCCCTTTGCCTGCTCCATTATTCTGGCCTGAAACGCTGCCGGGATCGCAAAGCCAGATGCCGAACCAAGGAGGAAAGCTATTGGCCATCTGATGAAATACGAGAACTTTGGAATGAAGATAGCAAAATAAAGGAGACCCAGGAAAAGAGGAACGATGTAAAGCCAGTTGTGCTCTTTAGTCAGGTGCTGAACGATGTTGGGATAAATTCCGTTATACCAGTAAATGTTCAAATAGTATCCTGCTGAAACCCCTACAAGAAGGTGCTCAGCGAATTTATAAAAGGGGTTGTCCTTGTAAAGGAAAGAAAAGATAAAAAGTGAAAGTATAGCCGCTATCCAGACCCATGGATCGTGAGACATTATTTCTCCTCCTTGTATTTTGCGGCGAAAAATGCCAGGTTTCCAAGTATGATGAATACCATGATTAAAACGTGAGCAAGCGAATTGGCATCCATTCCTCTGATTGCTATGACTGATGGCCTTTTGAGCCCCAATTTCCTGAATAAACGATTAACCAGAGTCTCATACTCTGCAGCCCCTTTTAGTCCGGCGATCATTCCAACAAGCTGTCCAGTTTGCAGATAGGGATAGAAATCTGCCGCCATCACTGCTGTAACACCACATGCAATCTTTTCGCCATACCTTGCATTTGCATACATTATCCAGTTCTCGGGTAAAGATGAACCAGAAAAGCTGATAGTGAGCGCGATGTCGTTGTAATTCCTGACATTTTTCAGCATAGGTATTGAATCAATGGGAGTGCCAAAGTAGTCGGTTGGAAACACCTTTCTGATGTTTTCACCAAGGCCAAGTATCGTGGCGGAAACGTTTGGCTTAAATCCAAGATAAACAAAATCCTTACCATACTTTTTCCCAAGTTCTTTTCCTACCTTCGTAAAGGCATCAAGACCAAGTCCGGTGCCGGCGGGATTTAAACCGAGACCAATAGGTCTCACTCCTTTAACCATAGCGTGCCGTAAGACTGCAAGAACCATCGGGTGCACTTCGGGCAGCACAGTGGCATCATAATCAATAGAGAGAATTATCACAGAGCCGGCCGGGAGTGAGTCAATATACTCATAAACATGCTTAACCGGAGGCGTTATGTTCTCAGGCAGTCCAATGGGCTTAAGGAGAGGGAGAATAACACCGAGCGCGATTATTCCGTAAATTACACGGCGGTCTATTTTGCCTAACTTTATAAAGAATTCCCTCATTTCACCCTCCGAGCCAGTTTCTCTCGATACCGAGAATTATCTTGAGCGAGGTAGAAATCATCCCGAGTCCTACGCCGATCATTATGCCTCTTTTTGCAGCCATATTGGGAACATCGAGTATCCACTGGGAAAATGCGGAAATTCCAGGGCTTATGAAGTAACCAAGTGGAATCATTCCAATCATAACTATGAACGCAGCAAGCAAAAGGAGGGTCGCCTCAAAGGTTTTCGCCCGGAAAGCACGGTAAGCTGCTGAAGCCATAAAGAAAGCAAGGAGTGAGAACATCGTGGCCTGAAGCGGTATCTGTACGTTTTCAAATAGCTTCTGGAACAGGCTGTGCTGGCCAATCCCGCCGATAAATCCTATCAGTGCCATTGCTGTGAGAGCAATCAGTGTAGTGGACGAGTAAATCACATTTTGCCCGCGAGAGACCTTGGTCCAGTGGTGCTTAACCAGACTTCCAATAGCAAGAATAATCGCCATGGAGGATATCCCGTTCATCCAGTCAATGGTGGTTCTATAAAATTCCTGTGAAATGGGATGGGGAATGTAGAACTGAATGGTAGTCAGGATACCCATTATAAAAACAAGGGCTAATGGTATAGTCCTCTGTAACATAGCACCTCCTCGGTTTTGTGGCCTTTATGATAACAAACCCCACCTAAAAATTCAACTTAATGAGAGCTCGTTCGAAAATTCCCCCCTCCTATCCTCCCCCCACGCACAAAGTGCGTGGGGGGAGGAATAAGGTGGGGGGCAAATTTTTCATTAAAAATCAAAGCTTTTGAGATTTTTCGAACAGGCTTACTTAATGAGAAGTTATATGCCAGGGCTTCCAAATAGTTAAGGTGCATATTGTGGGCAAAATGAGTAAGGGATAATAGGTGAGAGCAACTTTTATGCCCGGATTTTAGTTAGCATTAACTACATATCGTTAAAACGGCGTCTTCAATCACCTCCCTGGCAGATTCCTTAGACTCCTGTTTCAGAGCCTACGCTTACCCGGGAACTTTAGAGTAAAACTTTTTACGGTGGAGAACTATACATGCGGGTCTTTCCTGATTTCAAGGAAAGATTTAATGAAAACTTTCCTTATTTTAGTGAAAGGTCTGATTTATGAGATTAATTTTACTCAACATACTTAATCCTTTTACCAAAATTGGAACAGATGGTAACTCTTTAAAGGGCCAAACTTATAGGAATTTTTTCTAACTTATTTACTCTCAGATCGTCTCTGGGGAAAGCAAAAAGATTGCAAATTTTAAAAGAGGCTCTATGAAGCAGAGAATTCAGGAACCTTTATCGGATAAGGAAGGGGAATATAAAAATCTTTTGAGAAAATTCACAAACAAACTCAATTAAAATTACCTTAAATCCCCCTCTCCCGCTTTGCGGGAGAGGGTTGGGGTGAGGGTTTATTTCTTGAATTCTTAATTTTCAATTGGAATGCCCCACTTTCTTTACAAGTGAAGGAGGAAAACTTAGAGCCAGTTGATTCGTAAATGTAGATATAGAGAACGAATTTTCGAATAGACTTTAAATATTTGATCCTGAAAGCAAATCCTAAAACACCTCATGCTGCTAAAAATTTATCCTCATAATTCGGGAATTTTTCACGCAAAATCCTGTTTAAAGTCTACATTCTTCAGATACTTGACAATTCCATTCTTCTGAATAAAATATATATATGAAAAAATCATATATGTGTTTGGAGGTGATAAGGATGCCAAGAAGATGGAAACATGGATGGACCCCGACAGGGGTTGATGAAAATGAAATCAAAACAAAAGCAAGGGATACCCTTGCTAAAGTTTCCTTTGGAAGAGAATGGGTTAACGGAAAAGGCGTTAAGCACACGGAGCTACTTCTCAATGGTCAGGTAGTTGGAGAGATTCACGGAAATATAAATCTTGCCGGAGTTGATATTGGAGATTTCAAGGTGACCGGGCGCGGGGTTAAAGTTTTTCTGCTACGCAACGGTGTTCCTGTCGGTCATATCTGGATAAACCAATGAAGGTTAAAAGGGGGATGAAATGGCAATAAGTAACGATTACATCAAAAATAGAGCAAAATACACGCTCTCAAAAGTGCATCTGGGAGAAAGTTGGACAGATGGGAAAGGTGTGAAGCACAGAGAGTTGGTTTTAGAAGGCGAAGTTATCGGTGACATACATGATGGTGTGAAATTGGATTATGTGGAGATTGACGGTCATCAGGAAACTGAAAGAGGCATTAAGGTGTTTTTGTTCTTCAACGGGTCCCCGGTAGGTCACATATGGTTAATGTAGTTGAGCCTGTGGGCGGGGCGCCGAAGGCGCCCCGCCCACTCAAACACAGAGGCAACAAACAATGATCATAAAAAAACAACAAACCTTTGTTGTGGACTGGTACAATGGTAGTACCCACAATCCTTTTAACCTTAATTCTTCAAGATCACAGAAAGAATCACAAAGACCAACTCATAATCTTGGACGAACTCTATACAAAATACAACCATACAGTGAACAAAAAAATGGCTGAGTATGAAGTAATGCTGACAAAAATTTGCCCATTCCACCCCAACCCTCCCTTCCCCAAGGGAAGGGAGGGAGTTCTATTTCTGCTTAAGCGTGATATTTTTGCAAAGATGGCCGAAACCTATACTGGGAACGCAGAAGCTCTTCCCCTCCTTCCTTCCGGGAAGGAGGGGGCAGGGGAGAATGGGGAAAGAAATATGACACCTCTAATGTACAAAGGGAAAATGGTGGGAGCGTTGAGGGAGGATGTCGAGATCGAGAACGTTGAACCGGGGGTAGTAAGAAAGACTCCAAAAGGGATAAAAGTTCAGCTCCTTTATGGAGATGAGCCCGTGGGATTTCTGCTCATCTCAGAAATTGAGAAAATTTAAAAATGAGGAGGGAGAAATGAAGAAAGTTATATGGTTTTTGAAAGAGAAGATGATTTATCTTGTGTTTGTTGTCATGCTCATCGGGGCAGGGCTTGGTATCCATTTCAGGCCGGTTTTCATGTCTTTGAAATGGACCCTGCCCGTGGCACTATTCTGCATGCTCTTTCAGCCCATGGTATTCCTGAAACTAAAGCAGGCGTTTGAGAAGTGGACGCCCGAGAAGAAAAAATACATTCTGATCCTCTTTATTTACTATGTGGGTCTCTCCCCCATTTTAACCTATTTACTGATGAAATTCTGGCTTCTCGTGCTTCCTTCGGTTGATCCAAAACTTCTTGCCGGTGTTGTGCTCATAAGCCTCGCACCATTACCGAGTTCAGCTCCGGCATTCACCAATCTTGCAGGTGGGAAGTTTCAGCTAACTCTCATCGGTGTTGTATGGACATTTATTCTTTCCCTCTTCGTAATGCCAGTTTACGCAAAGCTGATACTTCATACAGTAATTGAAGTACCCATTATGGTCCTCATTAAAGCACTCGTTATTTATATCATCATTCCTCTGATAGTTGGTCAGCTAACGCGTTATCTGGTTCTATCATCTGGAGGCGAGGAAAAGTTGATGAAGTTAAAAGAGCCCCTCATGGGACTTGCCTTGCTCGGAATGTACTGGATGGTCTTCGAGGTATTTGGCTTAAACGGGCTGAAAATTCTCCATAATCCGTTTGTGATAGTCTATGGAGCCTTAATCATGAATGCATATTTCCTGATAAGAATGGGAATAGCATACATTACCGGGCGGGCGGTTGGATTTGACATAGAGCACACGATTTCGCTCGTTTACTCAACCGGCTCCAATATGACACTATCCACTGCTATGGCAATTGGTGCCTTTGGAGCTCTGGCTGCGGTGGGAACTGCTCTCGGTGGTCCATTCAGCGACATGATTTTGATGATCATATTTGTAAGAATTTTCCAGGGTTTGAAAACAAAACAAAAGGAGGTTGCTGAAAATGTTTAGTAAAATACTTGTCCCCACTGATTTCAGTGAAGGGAACTGCATAGCAATAGAAAACTTTGAAAAAATGAATCGCATGCAGGTGGGAGAAGTTGTGCTTCTCCATGTGATCGATGAGGTCAAGCTCGAAGAAGTGATGAACGGGTACTCATTCTTTTATAACGACGAAATGAGAGAGCTAAAGGACATAGAGGCAAAGCTAAAGGCTGAAGCTATGAAAAAACTCGAGAGCCGTGTGGAAGCTATCAAACAATCTTTCAAGACAGACAATGTGAAACCTGTTGTGAAAATCGGAATTCCATGGAAAGAAATTGTGAAAACTGCGGATGAGGAGGATGTCTCTTTGATTCTTCTTCCGTCACATGGTCGGCTTGGTTTCACTCACGAGTTTATGGGCTCGACCACAATCAGGGTTCTGAAAAAAGCCACAAAGCCTGTTTTGATCATCAAAACGGCTAAGGAGGTGAAGGAATGAACTGGTTAAAACTCAAAAACCATCTGGATAAATACCTGCCACTCTACGTGCTGCTAAGTATGATTGCGGGATTCTTCATAGGTCAGCATGTAAATGTGAAGGCGCACCACTCACTTTTTAAAACCCTCAACATGATCGTGGTTATTACAATGATTTATCCCATGATGATCAACCTTAAGGTGAGTGAGATGCGTCATGCCGCAAAGCTCTGGAAACAGCTTTTAATTGCAGTAACAATGGGACTTGTTGTTTCCCCACTTTTGATGTACGGCCTTATAAAGCTTACGGGGATTTTTGTTCCCATTAGTGCAAAGCTGGCACTTGGACTCTTGCTCGCGGTGGTCGTTCCATGCTCTTCAATGAGTATTGCGTACACTGGATTTACAGACGGTAACCTTGAGCTTGCCACGATTATCGTAGCACTGAGCTTTACTCTTGCCATTTTTACGGTTCCTATCTGGCTAAAAGTGTTTGCCTCTGCATACCATCTGAGCATATCCGCGTGGCTACTTGTTAAAACCATCATCATCGTGGTCGTTATCCCGATGATTCTTGGAGTAATTACACGCGAGATACTCCTCAGGAAGCTGGGTCCTGAAGGATTCTTGAAGATCAAGCCCATGTTTCCTTCTATCTCGCTTCTTGGAATGTACACCATCGTTTTTCTCATCTTCATGGAGAAAGCAAAACTCGTGGCGAGCAAGCCCGTGATCGTGGCAATTGCGCTTATTCCGCTATTTCTTTACTATCTCACGGCACTTCTTTTCCTCACGTTCTTCAACAGGGCAATTGGCATACCGTACCGCGATCACATGGCAATGACATTTACGTCAGTTGGTAAAAACGAAGGCACTGCACTTGCCATCGCGATTGCAGCAGGCATGGGAGTGATGGCAATCGCTCCGGCTGTGGCCCCCATTCTGCAAATTCCATTCCTCGTTGGGTATGTAAAAATAGCCGGTACAATCAAAAAATTCTGGCACTTTGAGGAATTGGAACCAGCGGAGAATTTAGAATGAAAACGTGTTTGCACGAAATTTTACCAGCTATTAAACTTTAAGGAGGCAATGATGAGTGTAGAAGAAAAGCTCAAAAAGATGGCAAGAAATATGAATGGGCATGTTCCAGAGGCGGCAAGACTGGCAGCGGAAGTTTTCCCTGAAATGCTTGAAGAGCACAGCAGGGAGGGGGCGTTTGCCATGCCAGCTGAGGGCGGGGCCCTGGATGAGGAGACAAGAACTTTAATTTATCTCGGGATTGCCCTGGCAACCAATAGCAAGGCCTGCATTGAGGCCAAGATAAATAGGGCGATAACACTTGGAATCCCAAAGGACAAAATTATTGAGACATTTAAAATTGCAAGATTTGCCGAGGCTTCACGCGTCTATGGCAATGCTGAAATAATTTTCAGATACCTGAAAGAGGAGGATGTAAAATGAAAATCGTATTTACTGCAGATGAGCCAAAGGGCCTTGATAGTGCAATTAGCTATCATTTCGGGCATTGCCCCTACTTTGTCGTTGTGGATATCGAGGGAGATGAGATTGTAAGGGTTCAGTCCATAGAAAATCCCCTCGCTGGTGAGCATGCAGCAGGTGACCTTCCATCTTTTATGCAATCCATTGGGGCGAATGTGATCGTCACAGGTGGAATGGGGCCCAAAGCGCAGCAGTATTTTGCAGAAATGGGGATTCAGCCCGTTACCGGCGCCTATGGAAAAGTTGGGGATGTGCTAAAAGAGGTGCTCGGTGGCAGGCTCAAGGTTGCGGAGCAGGCACCACCACCCCCACCAAAACCTCATGAGCATCATGAGGGTGATGAGAGAATAGAAAGACTCCAGAAAGAGGTGGTTGACCTGAGGCGTCAGATTGCAGAGATCAAATCGCTTCTCCTGAAATTGGAGGAGAAGCTTGGAGGTGATTAAAATTAGAAGGAACTGCAAATACAAGAAGGCTGGCTTGAGGAGCGGCGAGTTTATGGAGGTTGTCCTCCTGACGCTGCTCCTCGACGGCCCTTCTTATGGATATAAGCTTATTGAAGATGCCGCAAGCTATGGAATCAATCCTGAGATGCTTGCGAGAGGAGTTGCATACAAAATCCTGAGAAAGCTCGAAATGATGGGGCTTGTGGAATCTTATTGGGACACAAGCGAATCTGGCATGCCAAAAAGGATGTACAGAATAACAGATGCAGGGAAAGAATACCTCAACTCCTGGGCCTCCGAAATCCAAGAAGTCATCGAGAACATCGAGAAAATCGTCGAGGCTATAGAGAGCAAGACAGCCACTGAAGATTTGCATAAATCTTGAAGCAAGAACCTGGATGGGTGGCGGCGAGGATGCTAAAGTTTATTTATTGTTTTGAACACACTCTGTATATAGATTTTTGTTGAGATTTTGATCAAACGAAACCTGCATGGTTTTCTTATCGACCCCGCATTTCGAAAGTCATTAATGTTTCATAGAGTAGTCCAAAATCCTTTTTCTTCCTTTAGAAAGTTTGCGGCTCTACGCTAAAGGGATACAAAGAGCATTTTGATGAAACTTGGAAGAACTTTTAAGATATAACCCCTCTCCTCTCATCCTCTCCCCGCAGAGAATTTATGCGGGGGGAGGAAGCTTTTTGGTGCCAACCTAAATCTAAATGTTTACGCTATTAAAATGCGTCCCCTATTCCCTAAATGTCCGTCCAGTTCAGCATATTAACAAGTCCACCATTCTCCACTCCATTGACTTATACTGGTTGGCAAGCACACTAAATTAGCCATGTCAGGCTCTGCATTGGTTCCAAGAACATTAAAGACGTCTCCTTACTCACATATGGAACAATGTGCCCTAAAAACTGCCCCCAAATACTTCCCTCCCCTGCGATTTGCGTGGGGGAGAGATCAAGGGAGGGGGTATCCTGCTCGAATTGTTTAAAAAATATGTGTGCCTTCACCGCTAAAAATTCTTAATAGTATATCATTCTCCTGGTTCCAGATACTTTCTGAGAAATTTTATCAATTTTTTTGTTATCAGCGTGTCTCCTTGTGCCCCCACGAGTAGATTTACTTTGCGGTGAGTAATGCCATCTGCATTTATGACGGTGACCGGAACATCGGCTTTCTCAAGTTTTGACCTGAATTCGTCACAAATTTGTTTGCTTAACCTGGAACCGCGACGGACAAGCAAAAATGGTGGAATGTGCTTACCAGGTTCCACATGGTAGAGTGGTGATGCCTCTTTCCATAGTTCCGGATTATTCCCGAAGGCATTGAAGTAAAAGAACCTCCGGGTCTTTCGTATCACTTTCGGAAGATCATAAGCGCGGGTGTCGAGTGATGCAACACACTTTATGTGACGAAGCGTTAGTCCTTTTGCTCTCAAAATTCGTTCATCGGTTCCAAGAATTGCCACAATGTGAGCTCCTGCAGAGTGCCCAATTAGACCTATTTTAGTTGTATCAATACCAAGAGATGGTCCCCTATCAATTAGCCATCTCAATGCAGCAGCCACATCGAGTGCGTGAGTTGGGAACTGAATGTGACCGGGCTTTCCATAATCACTTTTCCTTGATAGCCTGTAGTTCACACTCGAAAATACATAGCCGAGACTATCCCTGAAAAGTTTCACCTTAAACTTTACGTTGTTTGCTTTGTCTCCACGTGCCCATGCTCCACCGTGCACCCACACAACAAGGGGTCTCAAATCACAGGGGGACTTCCGCCTCGGAATGTAGAGATCAAGTGAAAGTAATCCGGGCTCTACACCTTCTACTCTGGCATATTGAAGATTCAATAAATCTTGCGCTTTTAAATTTTTGAGACACTCTCTCTTCCGCGCCCCAACTAATCCGGGTATTAAAACCAAAGCGAAAATTGCAAATTTAAGCTTGTCCATAAAATTTGTATAAATCCAGTCCTTCCCTATGTCAAGCGCGAGGGAGACACTTGATGCAAGTAAAGTACGAGAATAAAGCTTTAACATATTATGCCTATGAAGGCAGATGCAATTATGATTCTTGGAGGCGGCATAAGTCAGGATGGTACTCTAAAACAGACCACCATCAACAGGCTTGAGAAGGGTCTTGAACTTTTCAATCAGGAAGTAGCTGAGAACATCATCTTGAGCGGTAAATACTCGTCAGACCTGGACTATACACCTGTCACAACCGAGGCAAGGGCAATGGCCAGATATCTTGAGGAGAAAGGAGTTCCGGCGGACAAAATCTATCTTGAGGAGGAATCAAAAGATACCATCGGAAACGCCTATTTTACCAAAATAAAGATACTTGAGCCTAAAAACTGGCGAAACATAGTCGTGGTTACTTCAGATTTCCATATTCCAAGGGCAAAGTATATCTTCAGGAAAGTTCTTGGGGATGGTTACAAAGTTACCTTTGTGGGCGCGCCTACGGGATTTTCATACGAGAAGCTGGAAGATTTGCTCGAAGAAGAAAGAAGAGTCTTTAATTTGATAAAAAGCTGGATAGACGATATTCCTGACGGAGATGACGAGGCATTTAAAAAATTTATATTTAATGTACACCCTGCCTATGCTCATCATGAAGTGGTAAAAACCAGTCAAAATAGGAGAAGCGGCCAAAATTCAGAATAAACATTTGTGACCCCTCACCTCATTCCTCTACCCGCGAATGAAGCTTGTTTTTCAAAATATGAGCAAAAACGCTTTCCCTACCATGAGCTTCGCGAGAGGGAGGGAGCTATTCCGTTTGAAATCTATAAAATGATGTAAGATTTCATATGGTGGTGGCCCCTTCTTCGAAGGGGCCACCACCATGAATTTTATATTTCTATCTTCGCTCCGAGTAATTTCGCAAATTCTGCAAGCCACTTCGGATGTGCGGGCCAAGCCTGTGCAGTTACAAGATTTCCATCAACAAGAGCGTCAAAGAGTCCAACGTCAACCCATTCCGCACCCGCATTCACAAGATCGGGGCCAACTGCAGGATACGAGGTGACCTTTCTCTTCTCAAGAACCCTTGCTGCAGCAAGAATCTGTGGCCCGTGGCAGATCGCCGCTATGGGTTTATTGGCATCTGCAAAATGCTTGACTATCTCGATAACCCTCGAATTTAGCCTGATGTACTCTGGGGCCCTTCCACCGGGTAGAAGCAATGCATCGTAATCTTCTGGATTAATCTCGTCAAAGTTTGCATTGAGAGTAAAGTTGTGGCCTCTCTTCTCACTATAGGTTTGATCACCTTCAAAATCGTGAATTGCCGTCCTCACTATGTCCCCGGACTTCTTGTCAGGACAAACTGCGTGAACTGTGTACCCGAGCATCTGCAGTGCCTGAAAAGGCACCATTATCTCATAGTCCTCCACATAGTCTCCTGCGAGTATCAATATCTTTTTTGCCATTTTGCACCTCCTTTTGAAGCATTTTAATACAATCAGGCATTTCTTGCAACCAGGGTCTATCGCCCGCCTTTTATTCCTCGTTTATAATTTTGATCATGAAAGTTCTTGTGGGTTTTTCTGGTGGAGTTGATAGCACAGCAACCATCCTGCTTCTCAAAGAGCAGGGATACGAGCCCATCGCCGTTACATTTATTTTTAACGAATTCTTTGAAGTCCAGAAAACCGACGAAATCGCGCACCTTTTGGGTGTGCCCCTCATTAAAATTGACCTCAGGGAAGAGTTCGAAAGAGAGATAATTGGAAGATTTATCAATGACTACAAGAGGGGCCTAACCCCCAACGTTTGTGGGCTCTGCAATAGGGAATTCAAGATTAAAAACCTTGTAAAAATTGCAAAAGAGAAGGGAATTGAGAGGGTTGCCACCGGGCACTATGCAAGAACTGATGGAAAATTCATAATGCGGGCAAAATACCGAGAGAAGGACCAGTCGTATTTTCTTGCCCTCGTGAGAAAAGAGCACTTGAAATATGTCATCTTTCCGCTCGGAAATTATTCCAAGGAATGGGTCCGCTCTTATGTGCATTCTCATGGCATTCATATTTCAAGGGATGAGGAGTCTCAGGATGTATGCTTCATCAGGGGGAAATTCCGTGAGTTCATGGCCGAAAAGGTCGG
>WFZT01000281.1 GCA_015489415.1 Caldifarciminota bacterium
TCCAACCATACGAGCTACCTCACGGATACCTCTGCCTTGTTGGAGTAGGCGTGCGGCGATTAGCCGACGCATTTCCAAAGCTTCAGCACTTCCTTTAGGTCTCATAGGTAGATTATACTCTCGTGTCTTTGTTAATGCAAAGGTCAATAAGAAAAATCTGGCAGGTGAAAATAAAAATTATGAAATTCTGCGGTACGTACTCTTCTCAGGCCTCTCTCCCACTTGCTAAGCAAGTGGTAAAAGATTTTGGAAGGTGACATTCCGCTTGGAAGTTAAAATTTAAGATGAAAACATTCTATAGCTGTTTGTACAGAAAGTTTGAAATATGTAGACCCTCTCCTTGCTCCTATCCCCGCAAGTATTTATGCGGGGAGAGGTTTATTTTATGAATCTGTTCGAAAACTTTAACCTCAGGATTGATGTTTGCGTTATAAGTTACTATTTCTCTCTTTAACTTCCATAACATGTGAAAGATGTATAACCTCACCACCTGTGCAGCAGATGGGGAAGTGTAATGGGAGCGGGCTTTCCATTTGGAAATTTGAAATATCAAGATGAAAACCTCACACGATCCTTCCTCACAAAGGAAAAAGATCGATTTCTGATAAAGATTTTCTAATGTGTCCCTTCTCCTTTCATCCCACCACAAAAAATTTATGTGGGTGAGGAAAAACTTTTCACGTGAAGCTGACATGTATTTTAGGATTTAACACTTTATAGTGATTATCCTTTAATTCAGAATTTTCGAACAGGCTCGAGAATGTATTGAATTAAAAGGGGGATGAGTTAATACTATTTTAATGGTATTTGCGTTGCTTCTGGTAATAATTTCCACTGATTTTGATTATCTTGCGGAAAATCCTGTAAATATAAATTTTGCTCCAAGATACGAGCTGATGGAGTTGCCATTTCTCACTCCTGATCAGGTTGACCTCATTATTAAACTCAGACCGTTTAAAAACTTCGAGGACTTTCAAAGAAGAACCATGATAGACCCGATAACAACCAATCTCCTTAGACCCTACATTTATTTTTCAAATCTGGCCATAAGATACCTCAAAATCTCTGGAGCAATTTATAAGAATAAAAAAATTTACAGTTTTAGAACAGTAGTTGGTCCTTTGCACATTGGTATATGGGGGAGAGACTCTCTACTGAAATACAGCTTTTACGGCAAAAAGGGTTACCTTTATATCAAAGCGGGCAACTTCAAATTGAATCCATTTGTATCAAGGGCAAGACCAGGTCTTTATTCAAGAAGTGAAGGAAACCCTTCTCTATTTGCAGATGTCAGATTTGTAAGACTTTATGCAGGTAACAACTCCTATTATCTTTCGCTTGTCCCTATAAAATCCCTCGCTTTATGGTGGTATAAAAGCCACAGTGAATACGCAGGACTGGCCTTTGAGAAATCTGGGCGCGGTCACCGTTTTGCAATCAATTTTGCCATTAGCAATGAAAAGTCCTGGGGAGCTTTATTTTGTTCTTATTACCGTATCGTTGATTTCAGAGCAAGATTAAGAGCAGGATACTTTAAAAACTTTATCTCGCCTAACGGTGACACATTGAAGCCGTTTCTATCAGTGACCGGTGGGACATCCCTTGGTCATGCCTATATTCAGCTTTACTCAAAGGCAGAGTTCCTTGCTCCAGAGGTAAAGCATTCGGAGAAATTTTCGGTTTTCTTAGATGAGCCCTTCACGGTCTCTTTCACATCGTCAAGTTATTCAGATATCACCTGGAGAAAGATTTCTCTTGAGATTTCAAATAAACTGGACTCTGCAAAAGTGTTCATTGGTTTCAGAAATCCCGGGACCGGTCACTTTACAGGTTTAGAGTTCACATACCGCTGTCTCACAGTCGGATTCGGCATCCTTAATCCAGATTCCACTGGTAATGTAAATCTGATCGAGAAAGGGGTGTGGTATAGGGATTATGTAAGCACAAGTTATCCACTCTCAAGGGTTTATCTGATGTTCAGAAAGACGAATAAAAATTTTGGAATCAGACTTAAAATTGCGCAATCCAGCGAGGAAGGGCCAAGCTTTTCAGCCGGAGGTTATTTTAGATGGCGATTGTGAGAACAAAGGCTATTCTCTTAAAAAATTACCCATTCGGTGAGAGCTCAGAAATAGCGATTTTACTTACAGAGAAGTTGGGCAAGGTGAAAATTGCCGTAAAGGGGGCAAGAAGATTAAAATCATCCACCCGTGCAAAAATTATCCCCTATGCCATTTCTGACCTCGTTATCTATGTTCACCCTAAGAAAGATGTTTACAACATTAAAGAGGCCCATCTTGTCAAGGTTTTCAGGCGTGCCACGGATATGCAATTTCAAAAAATAGTTTCCGCTGTGCTCAATATTGTTGACAACTATGTTCATGAAGGTCCGGGGGGTGAGAGAATTTTTCACATTCTTCAAAATTTCCTTGAGATACTTGATTCATCCGAAAATGGGAAGGTGCTCCAGTTTTCGTTTATTCTAAAATTCCTGAAAATGATGGGACTTTCCCCTATTTTGAGAAGGTGTGTGGTTTGTGGGAGGGAAGAGGAGCTTGGATTTTTTTCAGCCACGCTTGGCGGAGTGGTTTGTAGTAATTGCGCAAAGGAACTCGACTCTCCCATCAGGATAAATGAGGGGCTTCGAAAGGCATTGATTTTCCTTGAAGAAAAGGACTTCGAGCAAGTGGCAAAATTTGCTACAGACAGGGATAGAGTTGAGAAGATTTTAAAGGAGTATCTTGAATATCATTTAGGAGTAACGATTTAAATGTTTTATAATCCCCATTCTCCCCTAACCCCTCCTTCCCTCAGGGAAGGAGGAGGGGATAATTGTCGATTGGGTCTTCGGGGACAAATTTGTGAAATGTGCGGAAAAAAAGGTGACGTAAGATATGGGATAAAAATTTTTGAAGCATGCATACGAAGCTTTGTAAAAGAATGCAGAAGAGAACTTCGAATAAAGATTACACTTGAATTTTAAATGTCTCAAGTGGCAAGCCCCCATCCTAACCTCTGACATCACCCATGTTTTTGCTTGCTATGTATATTTATACAATGCAATCTGGGCGAGAAATCCGATTTTTCGCAGTAAATCAACAATTTTACTAAAAGGATATATTCGTTTATACCGTATAAAGAGAGTGTTCAAATATTGAGCGTAGTACACCTTTTTGAAGACGTGGCAAGGGATAAGGTGTTATTATCCAGAAATTCGTGGGTGACGTCA
>WFZT01000282.1 GCA_015489415.1 Caldifarciminota bacterium
CCTTCTTCCACTTCATACGACGCAGATTTTGCCGCTTCGTAGCCCCATTCTTTTGTAGGTCTCACCGAAGATGACCGATACTTAAGGTCATAAATTCCTGCGGCGGGGACAAGCGGAACAAGCGCCGCACCAGTATCATACCCAATCCCCTGCTCTTCAAGGTATTTCATCACCCCGGCAGCTGATTCCAGACCATACGCGCTCCCACCTGTGAGCACAATTCCATGAATCTCCCGAATCAGCTTTCCAGGTCTCAATAGATCAGTCTCATGCGAGGCAGGTGCAGCCCCTCGAACTGATACAGAGGCACGTGCTCCATTTCCAAAAATAAAGACCGTACAACCAGTTCCATTTTCAATGTCAGTCTTGTGTCCTACCTTAAAGCCCAATCTTCTGGTATCCATTTCTTACCTGATGACCTTCACCCCGAGCACTTTCTCCATGTGCTTCAGCGTAAATTCGTGTGCTTCTTTGTCGAAAGAATCAACACACTTTTCATGGACCTCGACCTCGTAGTCCCTGTTTCTCAGGTCTGCAACGGTATAAAGAACACAGATATCCGTGCAAACTCCACAGACCGTGACCTTTTCTGGCTTCAACCTGGTAAGAATATTTTCCAGATTTGTGTTGTAAAAGGCACTGTAGCGGGTCTTCTTAATTCTAAATCCAGGATAGTGGGAAAGCTCAGGAACAATTTCCTCCTCCGGGGTGCCTTTAACACAGTGAGGAGGCCACATCTTAAATTCAGGGTCATCAGGTGCATGAGAATCCTGGGTGAAAATAAGCACTGCTCCTGCCTTTAGCTTTTCTTCGATCATTTCTTTTACATTTGGGATAACCTTTTCCCTGACATCATCCCCACAATAAAGGGGGTTTCCTGGCTCAAGAAACCCCCTCTGCATATCGACCACTATAAGTACTTCTTTAGCCATTTTTGTCACTTAAAACTTTTATGCCGGGAAGCTCCATCCCGGCGAGAAATTCAAGCGTAGCTCCTCCACCAGTTGAAACGTGTGTCAGCTCCTCATCTTTAATTCCTGCCTTGTGGATTGCGGAAACCGTATCACCGCCACCAATTATGACTTTTGCTCCCCCTTTGCACGCATCACGTACAGCCTTAGCAATTTCCACAGTCCCGGCAGCAAAATCGTCAATTTCAAAAACACCCATCGGGCCGTTCCAGAAAATCATTCCCTCTGGCTTTATTGCATTTTTATAGGCTTCGATAGTCTTAGGACCTATGTCGACGCCGATCCATCCACGTTCAATTCCACCTTCAAAGTATTTCTTCTCGGCTCCCGCTGTGATTTCTTTCACCGCATAATGGTCAACGGGCAGCTTGATTTTTTCGGAATACTTTTCGAGCAGCTCTTTGACCTTCTCGAAATGCTTTTCGTCAAACAAGGAGTTTCCAATCTCTTTGCCTGCCGCCTTAAGAAACGTGTAGCTCATTCCCCCGCCAATTAAAAAAGTATCCGCCTTATCAACAAGGTTGGATATCACCCCAATTTTGTCCTTTACTTTGGCGCCACCGAGTATTACAACGAAGGGTTTGTCCGGATTGTCGCGAACTTTTGTAAGAAATTCGATTTCTTTTGCCATCAATAAACCTGCCAGACGGAGATCGAAGAACTGGGCCATTCCATAAGTCGAGGCATGAGCTCTGTGAGCAGTGCCAAAGGCATCATTCACATAAACATCCGCAAGTGAAGCAAGAGTTCTGGCAAAAGACTCATCATTTGCCTCTTCACCTGGATTGAATCTAAGGTTTTCCAGAAGAACAACCTCACCGTTTTGAAGCCTGCTCACGATCTCCGGGGCTGCGTTGGTGCAATCAGGGGCAAATTTAACTTCCTGTTTGATGAGCTTCGAAAGGTGATTGGCAACCGGCTCCAGCGATAGCTCAGGGATACGGTTACCTTTTGGACGGCCGAGGTGCGAGGCTAAAATTAGCCTCGCACCTCGGCCTCTTAAATACTCAATTGTCGGCAATGCTGCCCTAATCCTTGTATCGTCCTGTATCACCCCTCCCTTGATAGGCACATTAAAATCAACCCTGACAAACACACGCTTTCCCTCAAATGTGCTGTCAGGAACATCTTTGATGCTCAGCTTCCCCATAAATTAGAATCCTCCTCTATCCCTGACGTATTCGATTAAATCAACCAGCCTCGTGGAATAGCCCCATTCGTTGTCGTACCACGAGAACACCTTAACGAGATTTCCATCAACCACATGGGTGAGTGAGGCATCGAATATTGAAGAGTGGGTATTCCCGATGATATCATGGGATACAAGCGGCTCTTCGGTATACTGAAGAATTCCCTTAAGCTCACCTTCTGCAGCTTTCTTGAAGGCCTCTTTCACCTCATCCTCTGTTACGGTTTTCTCAACTACCGCTGCAAAATCCACAATTGAACCGTCAGGGGTAGGCACTCTCATTGAAACTGCCGCAAGTTTGCCTTTGAGCTCAGGGAAAATTAACTCTATTGCCTTTGCAGCTCCTGTTGTGGTCGGAATTATGTTCTGAGCGGCGGCACGAGCACGCCTTAAGTCACTGTGCGGCAAGTCAAGAATTCTCTGGTCGTTGGTGTATGAGTGCACTGTGGTCATAACTCCTTTGACGATGGTGAAATTCTCATGGAGAACCTTCACTACAGGGGCAAAAGCATTTGTGGTACAGGATGCATTGGATAACACGTGGTGCTTTTCCGGATCATAGGATTTGTGATTTACTCCAATAACGATGGTTATATCTGCTGGCTCACCCTTTGCAGGTGCGGAAATGATAACCTTTTTAACTGTATCTCTCAGGTGAAGTGCAGCCTTATCGCGGGAGCGAAATCTACCCGTTGATTCTACAACAAGCTCGATCCCGAGGTCACCCCATGGGATTTTTGATGGGTCTTTTTCAGCAAATACGCGAATCTTGTGGCCATCTACCACGATATAATCACCTTCTACCTTCACATCTCGCTCGTAAATGCCATAAACTGAGTCGTACTTGAGCAGGTGAGCAAGAGTGTTGGGATCAGTAATATCGTTGATTGCAACAACCTCGAGGTCCTTTCTCTCGTGGGCTATCTTGAAAACCTGTCTGCCGATTCTACCAAATCCATTTATTCCTATTTTCATCCTTCAGCCTCCTCTTCTTTCTCTGCAGCTTCTTCCTGCTCTTTTTTCATTTCTTCTTTTGCTTCTTCAAGGAGCTCCTTTGCCTTTTCGAGAGCAACATCCTTGAGCTTATCAGCGGCCTCTTTTACCTTTTCTCTCATCTCTCCCCCGGTTTTTGGGGTTACAAGAAGGGCGAGGCCTGCTCCAAAAATAGCTCCCAAAATAAATGAAAGAATTCCTACAGCACTTCCTTCTTTCTCTGCCATGGTTACACCTCCTTTTTGCTAAAAAACTTTTTGCTTATAAACTCTTTAAGGGCTTTTACACCTATAGTTGAGGCAAGTCCTATAAAAAGCCCTTTGTAGGCATAATCTTTATTTTCCTTCATGGGTTTGAAAATTTCATCCACTGCCTCAACTGTCTCATCAACGTGCTCAACAATTTCCTTGATTTTGTGGCTTGAATGTTGAAGATTTTCTGTAACAGGGACCAATCTGGTGTTTAGCTCTTTGACCTGCTGGTTGAGGGCTTCAAGGGTCTTTTTGATCCCTTTGAATACCAGCAAGAGCCCGATGGCTGTAACGACCCAGAAAATTGCAATTATTAGTACTGAAATCGCTGTAATTATCTCCCACATGTTGAAAATATACATTTCCCTTAAAATTCTGTCAACACCACGAATTTTAAGGGCATTCAGGAATATGAGACTTACTTGGAATGTTTGTAAGCGCGTTGATTTATCCCCTGAAAGTGCATGCGTTGCAATTTTTGTAGGGATTTGATTACAGGGATAAAAATGAAGGAATGCATTGTTGAGAAGAATTGTGAGTTTATCATCCCCATTACTGTTCTGATGGTTTATTGAGATTATAGGGCATTTAGGGAATTTGGGAATCATAATGGAGGGATGAGATCATCCGGGGAATCAGATTTTTGGGGAAATTCCTGGCAATGGTCATGATCGAGTCCTTAAATTTGTTACAGCAAAAACTTCCTCTCCCCGCGTAAATACTTGCGGGGGGGATGAAGGTGAGGGGTTACATCTGTTTCAATCAAAAAGCCGTGCCCTCTCCCGCTTTACGGGAGAGGGCACGGGTGAGGGCTTACATCTTTTTAAATTTTTAAGTGCTCTCCAATCATCACCCCCATGCTTCACAACTAATGGAAAATAAATTTTCTCCTTGGCCACGTTACCGGTGGGCCTGTTCGAAAATACTTCCTAATTATCCTGAAAATAGGAGTGAATAGGGTGAGCAGAAAAGTGAGGTTAAACAAGTTTCTCCAGGCACGATAAGTAGCGAACTCCCTTCCTGTGGAAGTGAGGGTTGGGGTGGAATGGATAAATTTAGTGGTTTCTATGAATGTTCAGTAATCTCGCTCCCTTAGACATTCTAAATCTTAAAATGGTTCATTTCTCACTTTCTTCCCTGCCCCCTCCTTCCGCGAAGAGGAGAATTTACCGACTGGCCTGCGATAATTAATAGGGTAGCGAGAATCCTTTAAAAAATGGCAACTTAAATTTAGGATTTTCAGAACGGGCTCCCCGGCGGTTGAAAGTTTACCTTCGACTGGATATAATATATCGCCGAAAGGTTCCCCGGTAGCTCAACAGGTAGAGCACCTGGCTGTTAACCAGGGGGTTGGGGGTTCGAAACCCTCCCGGGGAGCCAATTTTATTATCATACCTTTAGATGAAACCAATAGATGGTCTCCCATCTGAAAATTTTTTTTTCTTCAACACGTTATTTGAATCTAAAAGCCAGCAAACCAGAATATTACGTTCAAATCAAGAGTTTTATTCGGATTTTAAGAATAACAGTCATAAAACATCCATTTCGCAAATGGGGACTTTAGGCGTGGTATTGTGATTCGCCGGTTTAAATTTTATATTATTCTTGATGCTCACTGGAGGGCGTGCCCCTTTGAAGGTGAGCAGGGTGGCCAGCTGGCACGGGCTGGTTTACCTTTGTTGTTCTGTGATTTCTGACTATATAACTTAATTAACTTCACACCTCGGTATTTTCCCATCCACCTACCTTAAAAATCGAAACTATTCCCCATAGAGAAGCCAGGAGGGTGTTATGCTCTAAAGATTTTAGTGGGAATTTTTGAAACCAAGCTGTTATCAGAAATGCATTTTGTGGGATGTAAAATCAAGCCGGACAGCCCAGGCCCACCCGCCTGCTGGCAGCTTCCATAGGTTATGGGGGTGGCCCACCTGCAGAAGCAGGGAAATGATATCCATCTAAAAGTTCGCTTTCAAGTCCTACACATTTTTATTGAGAGGCTGGGAACCAGTTTACAGGCTCCCGTCATTTATCCTCTCCACCACACAGTTCAATGTAAGAATCCAGAAAATAATCAGTTAACAGACCTCCATCTTAAAACTCCATGCACTCCGGTTGGATGTCTCATGTAGAAGCCAGTGATATACCTCAATCTTTACAATTTTCAGTTGGGGATGTTGCAGTCAGGATATTCCCGTGATATGCTTCAATCTTTTCCCCTCCCCCACGCACGAAGTGCGTGGGGGAGGGGAAAATTAAATATGAATAAAATTCCTCCACCTGATTTTCCACGCCTCGTAGGTAGGATCAGAATAACAGATAAATGGCAATCCCCGCAAACCCAAGCAAAACTAGTTTCCATGCCTTATAGGTAGGATCAGAATGTGACCTGTCTCTGCAAGGATCAGTGACTCCGCGAAGAAAAGTTTCCATGCCTCGTAGGTAGGATCGAAATCCTTCCCCGGGGAAGGAGGGGAAGTAAAAAAGGAGGGGTTTCCATGCCTCGTAGGTAGGATCGAAATGTCTATTTAATTGACCTGAATTTCGGCCCTCAGGAGTTTCCATGCCTCGTAGGTAGGATCGAAATGGGAATGTTTTATACTCTATATCGGGTCTGGAAAAGAGTTTCCATGCCTCGTAGGTAGGATCGAAATAGATAGTTTACTCCAAGTAAGATCTCCCTGCTTTTGTTTCCATGCCTCGTAGGTAGGATCGAAATAGTGATTGAGACGGATGTTGGTGGCTATTTAACGCTTGGTTTCCATGCCTCGTAGGTAGGATCGAAATCAGACGCAGATCAAGGATTTTTTTCTTCGTTGCCTCGTTTCCATGCCTCGTAGGTAGGATCGAAATGTATATTTCAGGTGATAGAGGGCTGGAATCCCAGACTGGTTTCCATGCCTCGTAGGTAGGATCGAAATGATAGAATTAAAAGAGCCATGCCAGTTTAGTATATGTTTCCATGCCTCGTAGGTAGGATCGAAATATTCTCATCCTGCTCAAAAGGCAGGTCACTCAAAGTTGGTTTCCATGCCTCGTAGGTAGGATCGAAATAAGATTTCATTGTGAGAAAAAGACATCCTTATTTGGGTTTCCATGCCTCGTAGGTAGGATCGAAATAACCGCTAATTGCCCTCTCCGCTTCCCTGCCTCATGTGTTTCCATGCC
>WFZT01000283.1 GCA_015489415.1 Caldifarciminota bacterium
CAACGGGAATAAATATTGTCAAGGGGAGTGAAGGCTATTCGGAAAATCCTAAATTTTAGATGCCACCTTTTCCATAAGTTTAAAAAAATTTCAAATTAATAATAAAAGGTGGTGGGCGGCCCTTCGGGCCGCCGCCCACCTAAATTAACTCCATACAAAGCCCTTACTTAACCTCGATCTCAATCTCCTTGGGCTTTGCTTTCTCAGATTTCGGAATTGTTATTGTCAAAATCCCATCCTTGTATGTCGCTTTGGCCTTGTCTGGCTCAACCTCACCAGGGAACTGGATGGTTCTGAGGAACTTACCGTAAGCCATCTCAACCCTGTGATAGGTCTTGCCCTTATCCTCCCTCTCCATTTTCCTCTCACCAGAGATTGTGAGTGCATTCTCAGAGATGGAGAGCTTGATATCCTCTTTCTTCATTCCAGGAAGCTCAGCCTTAACAATGTAAGCATCGTCGGTTTCCTCAAGGTCAATCGCAGGTATCCATGCTACCTCTCTTTCAGTAATTCCAGTAGTCCTGCCAAAAAACGTATCAAAGAGTCTATCAATCTCCTCTCTGAGGCTTGTGACATCTCTAAAGGGATCGAATCTCGTAATATCCATTGCCATTTTCTCACCTCCCATTAATAAGATTTTCTGATAATTTAATTATCAAGTTTCCTAAGAATTGTCAACCCCCCCTTAGACAAAAATGTTAACCTCTGATGGTAGGAAGATGATGGTTGTTTATACGAATGAATCTGCTATTTTGCCCGCTGAAATTGTCTCCTTGGATTGCAACACTTCAAAACGAAAAGGCTATTCACCCCACATAAATACTTGCGGGGAGAGAATAAATAAAACTTTCAACTCAGCGACAGATGGTCTCCATCTTAAATCTTAATTTTCAATCGGAATGGCCCCACCCATTGCCCTTTTCCCACTTGCTTTGCAAGTGGGAAAAGGGCAAACTTGATTCCAGATATCTCGTAAATGTAGATTGTAGGAAGTGAATTTTCGAACAGACTCAGCATTTCTTGACATAAGTTTAATCGTCCCTTTAAGGTAGAAGTACGGTTAAAGCAGGGAATATGGAATTGAGAAGGATTGTTATGGTGGAATACACGTTATTAAAAAATATGTTTCCAAATATAAACCCACTTCAAAGTACAAATCATTTGACAAATGTATGTGTTGAGAAATAGGTTCAATTAATGAATAAATGGAAAATTTAATAAAAAGAGTTTTCAAGGGATATTGCTATCTTGGTCGTAATAAAATGGCAATAAACAAAATCGGTGGGGAATAAAAATTTGAAATGTCTGGCATAAAGCCAATTGAAAATAGATTAAAAGAGTTACTCAATTACAAAGAACCTATCGGCATTGTCATTAAAGGTGAGTGGGGAGTTGGGAAAACTCATTTCTGGAAAGATTTCTCCAAAAGATTTTTGCAAGATAGGAAAGTTGTCTATATTTCCCTTTTCGGTAAAAGCTCTTTAAAAGAACTAAAAGAAGATATGATGGTTCAGATTTCTAAGTTTTACGAAAAGGCTAAAAAGGTATCCTCAACAATTAATACAATAAATCTCCCTCTTGTTTCTGTAAATGTATCACTCGAGTCGTTATTATCGATATTGGAACCCAATAATTTAAATAATGTGATTGTATGCTTCGATGAATTTGAAAGGCTTTCTCCAAGATTGGAGCTTAAGGAAGTTTTTGGTTTTATATCATATTTAAAAGAGCATTTCGATTGTAAAGTTGTTTTGATCATAAATGAGGAAGAAATAAGAGAAAAGAACTATGGAGAACAAAGAAGTGAGAGTAAACTTTTTAATGAAATTTATGACAAGTATAAAGAAAAAATAATTGATTACGAACTTTCATTCACACCATCAGTAGAAGAAAATTTCAATATAATGAAAAGCCGCGTGCAGTCCGTAATTGCTCAAGAAGAGTTACATTCTTTTTTGACAAAATTTAGTATCAAAAATTTAAGAATAATAAAACAATTAGTACTTGCTTCAAATGATTTTGCTTTTATGAATAGATTGAGAATCAACGAAGAGGTGAAGAGAGATTTCTTTAAGAAACTTATAAGATTGACCTTCATAAAAATTAAATTCAACTTTTACAATTTTGAGGAAATTAGAGACTACCAGATTTCGAAATTTTCGAAATTCGTAGGCAATAAAAAAGAAAACGAAGAAAAGAGAGAATACGAAGAAATTCTCAAATATCTCGATGATGTATTTCTAATATTTCCATTTGAAAAGAAAGACATAAAGATTATAGTAAATTATTTGAAAGACCCTGTTATTAATAAACAGGGGGTTTTAAGTGTTTTGAAAGGAATTGATTCTGAACATCAGTTATACAAGAAAAAGAGCCAATTTGAGAAATATTTTTATAGATTGAGATTTGACTTTAATTACTCGATTGAGGAATTTAAGAGGAATGTAAAAGATTTTTTGGATGAGAATAAGGAAAACATAATTCACATTGTAGGATTGCACAGTTTGGGTTCTTACATAGGTTATCTTACTGAATTAGATCCAGAAAATAAGAATTATTATAATAACTATGCAAAAGATGTCCTTATGCAGGGGATAACTAAAAACTCTTTAGCTCTCTATGATCTACAAAGAGCAATCGAAAGATATCCAGAAGATATCAAAAAAATTATCAATGGTCAAATTGAAAAAGTCGTAGAAGGGACGATAAAGAATAGGATGAAAAAAGAGATATTAAAACAAAAAATGAAAGATATTCGAATTAATGCAGGTTGGGACCCAATTGATGAAAAATTATTAAATGCGGTCTCAAAAGATAAATATAAAAAATTCATGTTTGAAGATATGGACTTTGCTCAAGAAGTTATTTATTTTTATAGTTTTACAAAGGGTTCGGAGTATTTTGGAGAATTTAGAAATAAGATAATGGGAATCCTTAATGAACTTGAAAATCATGAAATGTATAAAATTAAGGTCAGAGAAATCAAAAGGTTGTTAGATTGATTATTTTAAATTAAGCTCCAGTATAGAAGATGTATGATTTTGTATTTAAAAACGAATCACATCTTATATTCAAAGGCATGAAGTGATAACACGTCCAATATCTTGAGTATTCCATATTGTTTAATACTTCTCTACTTTTTGTACTTGTAACATTGTTGGCACTTTCAAATGTGTAACCCTAATAGTCAACTATGTGGTGGGAGACAAAAATTTAACACACGGGGAGCACATCCCGTTAACTGACGGTTAACAGTTTGCTAACAGTGGAGTGTTAGTATTCTCACCCAAAAGGAGGTGAGAAGATGGTAACGTTGATGATGATTATCTCACTGTTAACTGTTCCAAATTACAGTCATTTCCTTAAGCTAATTGCTTATAAACCTTTCTCTGAAGTACAAGGAATAACTATAAAAGACTCGCTCATCTTTGTCCTGAATGAAGACGGTGTAATTGACGTGCTTGATTTTTCCGAACCCCAGAATACACACATTGTGGGCAGGATAAACCTCTGGAGACCTATAAATGCAATAGCAGTTGCGGGTGACTACCTATTCGCTATGACCAGTCGCGATACTTTACTTATTGTGGATATATCAGACCTCAACCACCCTCATGTAGCCGGCCATTTCTACTACGTTTCCCTTGGCGCAGACAAAATGGCTGTCACCGGTGATCACCTTTTTCTGGCCAAAAGCAATAAATTTTATATCCTGAACATCTCAAATGCCCTTCATCCTGTCCTTGTGTCTTCTTTCAACCCTCACGGACTGGTTAAAGACTTCAGAGTGTCAGGTAATTTCATTTATTCAGCCGAAAACAATAATGGTATGTGGATTTATGATATTTCAAATCCCTCATCCCCTCAGGCTGTAGGCAATTTCAACGATTCGAGCTCATACTTTATAAGTGTAGAAGTTGCAGACACGATTGTATTCGCTGGAACGTCGTACCGGATTTATATTCTCAATGTAACAGACCCATCCAGCCTTACCGTTCTTTCTACAATAAATATGTCATCGGACCTACCTGTAAATCTCTCTTATCAGAGCAACATGCTTTTCATTGCAACCAGTAGCAGCCATGGGGTATTCTACATTTACGATGTATCGGACCCAACCTCACCACAGCTTATTGCCCACAATACCGATCACAATTATGGAAAGTTTATTGAGGCTACTGTAAATGCTCTCATTACTTCAAGATATGATTCGCTATTTGTTTTTGAGGACATATCAAATCCAGTGGAAGTTTTTCGTTACTCAACTACTGAGGGTGTAGCTGGAAATGATTTTACTTTAAAAGGAAACTACACTTACGTTGCAGGTGGATATAAAGGTGTGAGGATTCTTGATATTTCAAACCCTATCCTTACCCATGAGGTGGGCAGTTACACTGAGTATAATCAGCGATTCCAGACCATTGCTGCAAATGACTCCGTTATTTTCGCTGGTAGCTATGGGAGAATTGCTATCTTAAGCGTGTCGAACCCTGAGTCGCTTCAATTGCTTGGCCATATCAACACTTACGGCCTACAGGATATGATCTTAAAAGACTCTTTCCTTCTCACCCTGCAAATCTCGCGGGGAGTGGTTGTTTACAATGTTTCGAACCCAATGAATCCAGATTCCGTAGGGGCGCTTTCAATTCCGGATATTTACCTTAAAACTTTCTACCTGAAGGATTCCCTCCTCTTTATCGCAAACGGGAACAATCTTTACATCGTTAATGTTTCAAACCCGGCGTCTCCGACAATGATAGACACCTTCGATACAGCCGATTTTGATCCCGAGGTAATAGCGGCACAGGGTAACTATGTCTTTACTGCTCAGAGCCGAGGGTCAAACTCCATAACAGTTATCGATGTGTCAAATCCAGCAAATCCAGTAGTGGTAGGGAGTGTCACTCTTCCGTATCCACACGTAACCTGTCTATTGCCTCGAGGTAATCTTCTCTATGTACTTGGAGAATCAAGCCCGGTTTACGGTACTGGATATATTCTTAACATATCGAATCCTGCCTCCCCTGAAATTGTTGGATACATGACTGCCGGGAATAAGATACTCGCAAGGGATACGATGATTTATGTCCTCCACCCTACTGGACTAAGTGTAGGTGTCACCCATAATATTCCTGTTCCCACTCTGATATCACCACCAGACAGTGCCATGATTAATACACGGACTCCAACCCTTGTGTGGTCGGCACCGGATGCAACTTTCTGGACATACCGTGTACAGATTTACAACACCAATACTCACAATTACTACATCTACCATGTTGATGGTGATACGACTCTAACCGTGCCTGATAATCTTTATATCGGCACAAACATCTGGACCGTCAGAATAGTCGGTCCTTTTGGTGCTTATGGAGATTCTGCAGAACCCTTCACATTCATAATAGACACGAGGGCACCAGGTACTCCAGGATTGCTTCATCCGATTGGTGGTGAATGGCTCAATGACACGATTGTGGAATTCTCATGGACAGCCTCCCATCTGAAAGGAACCCCTGTTAGTTATATCATCCAAATAAACGGCACAGTTGTTGATACAGTGGATACAAACTATTACTTGCGCAACCTTCCAGAAGGACGATACACATGGCAGGTTATGGCAATTGATGGAGCCGGGAATGCATCTGACTGGTCACAGCCTGATTCTTTCGGAGTTGATATCACACCACCCCAAATTGATTCTGTTAGTTTTCCTGGAGACACGATAAGCTTTGATTCTTTGAGCATTTATGCCCATGTAAGTGACAGTTTAAGTGGAGTGGCTGGTGTAACCCTGTTTTACAGCTTTAACGAGGCTCCGTTTGACTCAATGGCCATGGTTCAATCTAACGGATGGATGGCTACTATCCCCCTGCCGTCAGGTGTTACAAATCTATCGTACTTTGTAAGAGCGAGCGATAATGCCGGGAATGCCACGTATTCCGATACATTTGAGGTATTCGTCATCGGTATCTCAGAGTCTAATCCTGTGAAAGATGTGGAAATAATCGGAATAAATCCACTAACCCGGGAGCTTAAGATTCTCTCACCTAGAGAGACAAAAGTCAGTCTGGAAATTTTCGATGTTGCTGGTAGAAAATGCTATACGGACAACCGCAGATTGAGGAAGGGATTGAACGAGATCAGGTTCTCGAGACTGCCAGCTGGAACTTACATTCTGAGGGTGAGAGCAGGTGAGAGGAAATGGGTTAGGAAGACTGTGTTTTTGAAATGAAGTAGAGGGGGGCTGCCCTTCGGGCAGCCCCCTCCTAAATTACTCCTTTTCCGCAAAAACCTCGTAGTGCGTTACCTTCTCCTCAAACTCCAGCAGGAAATCCTTATCCTCAGGATAATACTTTGCCTTCTCGTAATCCTCACCTGCAAAACTTTTTATCGCATCTATGCTTTCCCAAAATGTTATAAGCAGAAAATGCCCTACGTCACCTTCTATTCTTCTCAAAAATATGAGTTTAACAAACCCATCGGTCCCTGCATAATCCGGTATTGCTCTCTCTTTTAGAAACTCGGTATATCTTTCAAAATCCTCTGCCTTTGTGCGTCCATGCCAGATTCTTGCAATCATTTTAACCTCCTTTAGTGAAATTTTTTGAAGTCAAATGTGCAACATTTCGAGCTTACACCAAATCCACCGTGTCGATCATTTTACTGCCCGAATATCATCTCCTAAAAGATATGGTATAAAATATGATAGAGCTTTCTCTTCCACATTCTCCCCTAACATTTCCCGCCCCTCGTAAAGCGCAGGGGAGGGATGTGTTATATTTTAACACTCGCTTCGCAAGTAGTATGAAACTGCTCTGGATAAGCTTTCTACAAACGCTCTCAAAATGCAATTTTCCACATAAATTAAATCTTCCTCTCCCCGCGTAAATTAATTGCGGGGAGAGGTCTGGTTAGGGGCTACATCTTGATTTTTTAATCTCCAAACAGGCTACCCTGTGTTGTAGAACTGGGAAGCTCGCTTCCTCGCATGAGATACGCGAGGGATAATTGGCATCATGCATTTTGATTCTTCTCCATTCTCCCCTAACCCCTCCTTCCTTTGGAAGGAGGGGAAATTTACCGACCGGTCTGCGATCATTTGTTATATTGCGTGAATTCGTTGACTATAAATTTGGGATTTTTAGAACAAACATATGTTGGGATGAATATTTTGTGCTTTTGGGTTAAAATTTTGCCATTCTATTGGGAGGTTTTGAAAATTGAGAACATATCCAGAGGAATTTTTTGTCAGGAAAGAGAAGGTTAAAAAGCTCAGAGAGATGGGTATTGAGCCCTATCCCTATCGTTTTGAAATTACCCATCATTCCACGGACATAAAAGAGAAATTTGAGGAACTGGAAGGGAAAGAGGTAAGAATTGCCGGCAGGATTATGACCAGGAGGGTGTTTGGAAAACTCAATTTTGCCCATCTGAGGGATGAGTTCGGCGACATTCAGATTGTTACCCAGAGGGGTGTAACTTCAGTTGACGGACTCCCTGAAGAGGATGGCTCCAAGTTTTTCAAAAAATTTGTTGATACAGGTGATATTGTTGGAATAGTTGGCAAGGTTATAAAAACAAAAACTGGTGAAATCAGCATCCTCGCAAGCTCCTTGAAAATTCTTTCTAAGGCTCTGCTCCCTCTGCCTGAGAAATGGCACGGATTGCAGGATAAGGAGCTCCGCTACAGGGAAAGGTACGTTGACCTCGTGGTGAATCCAGAGTCGAGGAAGGTATTCAAGACGAGGACAAGGATTATCGGCTTCATTCGGAACTTCTTGAATTCCCGTGGATTCCTCGAGATGGAAACTCCGGTGCTCCAGCCCGTCTATGGTGGGGCCATGGCCAAGCCTTTTGAAACCTTTTCGCATGTGCTTGGAACAAAGCTTTATTTGAGGATTTCCAATGAGCTTTATTTAAAAAGGCTTCTTGTCGGTGGATTTGAGAAGGTTTATGAATTTTCAAAAGACTTCAGAAATGAGGGGATAGACAGACTTCACTATCCTGAGTTTACACTTCTTGAGGCTTACGCTGCCTACTGGGATTACTCAGACATGATGAGGATGACAGAGGAGCTGCTTTCTGGGCTCGCAAAGGAGATTACCGGCTCCTATGAGATCGAGTATCAGGGGGTAAAGCTTTCCTTCGAGCCACCATTTAGAAAGATTGATTACATCGAGGCTTTAACGGATAAGCTCGGCTTCAATCCGGTGGAAGCAGATGAAAGCAAGCTCAGGGAGGCCGGAAAATTTCATGAAATTGATAAATACGACAGACTTCCAAAGCACAAATTGATGGACAAGCTTTTTGATAAGCTCATTGGTGATGAGATAAAGGACCCGGCCTTTGTGATGAACCATCCGGTTGATATATCTCCCCTTGCAAAGAGACACAGGTCAAATCCTGCTGTTACAGAAAGGTTTGAGCTGTTTATTCTGGGTATGGAGATTGCCAATGCCTTCTCAGAGCTCAATGACCCAATAGACCAGAGGGAGAGGTTTGAAAAACAGGTGGAGCTTAGAAAATCCGGGGATGCTGAGATACCGGCTGAGATTGACGAAGATTTCCTAAAAGCCCTTGAGGTAGGGATGCCACCTGCCGGAGGAGTTGGCTACGGAATTGACAGGATAGTTATGCTGTTTACAGATCAGCCCTCGATTCGTGATGTGATCCTCTTTCCCCAGTTAAGGCCCAAAAAGGAATGAAAAAGGCCGAAGTTTTCCTTGCCCTGAGGTACCTGAAGCTCACGGGTAAGGGGATACTTTCATATCTGTCATTTTTCTCCATCTTAGGGGTTTTTCTTGGGGTGGCTGCTCTTGTTATCGTGATCGGGGTAATGGCGGGCATGCAGCAGGAGTTAAAAAACAGGATTCTTGGTATAAATCCGCATATTGTGATCACAGATTACTACGGGAATCCTGTGGAGCATCCGGACTCGATTTTGAATGTTTTACGCGGATTTCACGAAGTGAAATCCGCGTCTCCTTTCATACTCGTAAAATGCGTTGCTAAAAGTGGGGACAAGGCTGACGGAATCGTGCTAAAGGGGCTCGATTTTAAAAATGATCCGAGACTAAAGGAGCTTCAGAGTTCGGTTGTGACGGGAAACCTGACCCTTTCGAAGGGTAGGGTAGTGCTTGGAACTCTCCTTGCCTCTGATTTGAACACCTTTACCGGAGATACACTCACCATTCTTTCATTTAAGGGTAAAACCACGAATTTGATGTCCGGAATCAGGGCAAGAAACGTGGTTGTTTCAGGGGTGGTGGATTTCGGTATCTACGATTTCAACACGAGTGTGGCATTAACAAGCCTTGAAGGCGCAAGAGACATTGCAGGACTCAAAAGCGGGGTCTCTGGCATTGAAGTAGAGCTTACTGACCCATACAGGGCCCATGAAGTTGCAGAGAAGCTCCGACGGGTCTTGCCCATTGATTACAGGGTGGTAACATGGATTGAAATGAATAAAAGTCTATTTTCTGCACTGAAGCTTGAGAAACTGGCCATGTTTGTCATTTTGATTCTAATCATTATCGTGGCGTCTTTCTCCATTGTTGCCATGCTAATGCTCCTTGTGGTGGAAAAAACGAGGGATATCGGTGTCCTGAGAGCGATGGGAATCACGGCAAAGGGAATTATGAGGATTTTTATCCTTGTTGGCGGATTTGTGGGGCTCTTTGGTGCTGTAGGTGGAGGACTTTTTGGAGTGATTGTAGATTTTCTAATCGGAAAGTACAAGTTGATTTCGCTTCCACCGGATGTGTATTTCGTTGACCATTTACCGGTCCAGATTAATCCTGGAGACGTTCTAACAATAGTAGTTGCTACATTCCTGATCATATTTATCGCAACCCTTTATCCGGCAAGGAAGGCTGCCTCTTTGAGCCCGCTGGAGGCAATTAGAAATGAGTGATCCAATTGTGAGGCTTGCAGGGATTAAAAAGAGTTACAGGTCGGGCGAGGTTTTGCTTGATGTGTTGAAGGGGGTGGACCTTGAGATTAATAGGGGGGACTTTATTGGAATAATGGGGCCTTCGGGCTCAGGTAAGTCCACGCTGCTCAGTATCATAGGCACACTCGAGAAGCCCGATGAGGGTGAAGTTTTTTATGGAGATAAGGCTATAACTTCATTAGATGATGAGGCCCTCTCAAGGCTCAGGAACAGGAGAATCGGATTTGTCTTTCAGTTTCACAATCTGCTCCCGGAGTTTAATGCCTTAGAAAACGTGATGCTGCCGCTTTTGATAAAAGGGGAGAGTCGCTCGAAGGCAGGTAAGAGGGTAGGGGAGTTGCTTGAAAAATTGGGGCTTTCGGGGCGCTCGCATCATTATCCTTCTGAGCTTTCCGGTGGTGAGCGTCAGAGGGTTGCGGTGGCCCGTGCTCTGATAAACGGGCCGGACGTGCTTCTTGCAGATGAGCCAACCGGGAACCTTGATAGGAAAAACGCAGACATGTTGATGGATTTACTTCTCAGATTAAACGAGGAGGGGACAACCATTGTGCTTGTCACCCACAACGAGCAACTCGGTAAATATTTCAAGGCTACTTATCATTTAGTGGATGGAAGGCTTGTAAAGTAAGCATAGATTTTGGATGTTGTGGGGACATATTGGAAATTCCTTTTCTCTATTTTCCATCACACACGGAGTGAGCAGTGGGAATAACAGTTGAGGTGTTCTATTTATTATAAATTTTTTGAACCTGCCTCTTACTTCTCAAAAATTGCCTTTGGGGCCTCAATATACACAAAAATTCATAAGTTTATTCGAGCCGAGTTATTGAAATTCCCCTCCTTCCTCTGGAAAGAGGGGGGTAGAGGAGAATGGAAAATTAGAAGAGTCTAAAATTCAACTATAATTTTCTCCCATTCTACCCGGCCCTACCTTCCCTAAGGGAAATGGATTTTATTTTTTCTTCAGGTATTCCTGTAGTTTGTCGGCGAAGTCCTCCCCGTGTCCGGCGTAATCGTGGCAATCGAGACAGTTGGGGTATTTTGTATCCTGAAAGGCCTCTTTGTGGGCCTCTTTTGCATCGTCGCTGAGACCCGGGGCATCTGTAAGATTTGTATGACAATGGAGGCAGCTTTTGACGTAAACATACTTCTGAGGCTCATCTAATTTCTTTTCCCAGTCAACTCTCCCGGGGCCTGTGATATGAACCACAAAGTCTTTTGTTCCGCTTATGCCCTTTGCAATGAGGTAGTTGACTACGTTTGTTCCGTGAGGCAGATGGCAGTCAACGCACCTTGCCCGCTCCACGCCTCTACCATTCTCGTAGAGAGGACCGTGGGGTCCCTTAAGCCAGGTTTCGTACATGGGCTTCATCTCGTGGCACGAAGCGCAGAATTCAGGTTTTGAGGTTGATTGGACGATCTGAGCCCCAATGAGGGAGATCACAAAGGCTATCACAGCACCAATTATGAGACCAAATATTAAAGATTTTTTTACGTTGTTCATAGGAACCTCCAGGAATTTTGATAGATGATAAAATCGGGAATCATTACATGTCAATGACTCTTTCGTGCTAATATGATTAAACCTGCTTTAAACGCTGGGCCATATATGGAAGGTAATCTTCGTGTGTGGCCTAAAACTTACTTTATAGGAGTTGCTGCCTGTTTTTTGACCGGGCACTTGCTGGGTGAGTGGTTTGGGAGTTTGAATGAATTTTGAGGGGGGCGGGCGATTTTTTCAAAATCGCCCGCCCCCCTCATTACTTCATCATTAACTGTTGTTTGATAAATCAAGTTTTAGACGAGTGGAAACGACTGATTCTCATTCTTTCGCCAGGTGCACATCCAACTGGGGATACGGGATGTTGATTCCCTTCTCATCAAATCTCGTTTTAATCTTCTCAAGCAGGTCAAAATACACGGCCCAGTAGTCAGATGTTTTAACCCAGGGTCTCACAACAAAATTTACACTACTATCGGCAAGCTCGGATACGGCCACTGTAGGCGCTGGGTCCTTTAGAATTCTTTCATCCTCGTTCAAGATGCTCCACAGTTCATCTTTAACCTTTTTGAGGTCGTCATCGTAACCGACGCCTATGACGAGGTCAATTCTGCGTGTGTCTTTTTCGGAATAATTTGTGATATTTGAGCTGATTATGCTTGAGTTGGGCACAATTACCACTTTGTTGTCGAACGTTTTAATCTTTGTGCTGAAAATACCGATACTCTCTACGATTCCAGTGGCACCGCCCGCTTCAACTGCATCTCCCACTTTGAACGGTCTGAGCAAGAGAATCATAACCCCAGCACCGAAATTTGACAGATTGCTCTGGAGGGCGAGGCCGACAGCCAGAGTTGCAGCTCCAAGAACGGCTACAAAAGACGTTGTCTGAATTCCCAGTGTTCCGAGAGCCATTATTATCACTATAATCAAAAGGATTGCATAAATTACGTTGCCGAGGAATGACCTCAATGTTACATCGGTTTTGCTCTTTTCAAGCATCGATTCTGTCAGATTTGCTATCTTTCTGGAAATCCATTTCCCAATGATGAATATAGCAATAGCCCCCAGGAGCTTCAAACTGTAGGATATGGCAAGTCCGGAGAGAAGTTGCAATTTCTCCACCATAATGATACCTCCTTTTTGGCCCTCAATATAACGGATTGGTGTAAAAATTTCAAATTTAGAAATATCCATAAATTTACATCAAAGATGATTCCGAATATTGCGGTCGAAATTTAAAACAAGAAGCCTGGCATGATATTGGATGCTTTTGATAAACATTTAAAAGTTTGATGGAAGAAATTTCAGATGAAGCGATGCGCTCTCGTTTGTTGAGCCTGTTCGAAAAATTTCAATTTATTTGGAATTTTAATATGAATCCCCCCACCTATTTCCTCCCCCCACGCACTTTGTGCGTGGGGGGAGGATGGGAGAGGGGAACATTTCCGAATGCGCTCTCGTCTGTTTGACCTGTTTAACTTTGAAAGATTATAATGATTGGCATGGAAAAGAAAATAACGCCAGAAATGACTGTCGAAGAAGTTATAACTCGATGGCCTCAAACCATTAAAGTTATGATAAAATTTGGGATTCCCGCTCTCGTGTGTGGTGAGCCGTTATGGGGAACCATCGGAGAGAATGCTGAAAAGTACGGGGTTAAGGATATCGATAAATTGATGGAGGAGCTAAACAAAGCCACAGGCGAGTCCAGTCTGTTTGTTAAATTAGAATGATAGACGTCGAGAAGATTTTAATCGAAAGAGGAGCCATCCTAAAGGGGCATTTTCTGCTTACCTCAGGTTTGCATTCAGATACATATTTTGAGAAGTTTCGCATCCTTGAGGACCCGCGTCTGACAGAGAGATTAATATCAACGGTGATAGATAAACTGAGAGAGTTTTCTCCGGATGTTGTGGTGGGACCAACCATAGGCGGAGTTGCTGTTGCCTTTGAGGTGGCCCGTCAACTGGGAGTAAAGGCGTATTATGCGGAGAGAGGAGAGAGTGGAGGAAGAGTATTAAGGCGGGGTTTCAAGCTCAAGCCCGAAGATAGGGTACTCGTGGTCGATGATGTTTTAACAACCGGAAAATCGTTGCTTGAAACCTTCGAAGCCATAAAACCATTTGGAGCAAAGATTGTGGGGGCATTTGTGTTCGTAGACAGGAGTGAAAATTTTAATGCAGGAGTTCCATTGGTTTCGCTTTTGCGAGTTAAAGTTAAAAATTACAAACCTGAAGAATGCCCGCTTTGCAGGGCTGGAGTACCTCTTGTAAAACCCGGGAGCAGTAAGGGAACTAATCTATAATCGGGATCACACAGATAAACCTCAGATCATCGTCTCCTGTGTTTTTAAATTGATGATACTCAAGGGGTTTAACGAATATCGCATCCCCCTCTTTGAATGGCATGGTATCGTTTTCACCTACCAGCTCACCTTCTCCATTCAATATGAAGACCTCGTGTTCCCAGGGGTGGGAGTGGAAGGGGGTATAGCCGCCCGGTTCCACCGTAAACAGCCTCATCGCGAAGTTTGGAGCGCCTTCTGGCTTTGATATGAGCCATCTTACTCTTACACCTTTTCCCTCATTTACTTTTTGCTCGAGTACCTCTTTATAGTTTCTAATCAGAGCCATCTCTTTACTCCTTGCGATAATGGTAAAATATTAATCAATCGCCGTTGATATGTCGAGGGTTGCCATTCTTTCTGGCATTCTGTATTTTTGAACCCGATGGAAGCGTTAAGAGG
>WFZT01000284.1 GCA_015489415.1 Caldifarciminota bacterium
GATTTTTCGCAGTAAATCAACAATTTTACTAAAAGGATATATTCGTTTATACCGTATAAAGAGAGTGTTCAAATATTGAGCGTAGTACACCTTTTTGAAGACGTGGCAAGGGATAAGGTGTTATTATCCAGAAATTCGTGGGTGACGTCAGATCCTAACCTTCCCCCACTTGCAAAGCAAGTGGGGGAAGGGACTTTTTAATTTTTGAGACCTACCCTATCTGCAAATAATGGCCCATAAAGTGTTGATTCGATGTTTATCGGCGTAAAATCCATGAAGATGTCCGGTTCAGAGATATTATCTAAATTTTGGGCTTGGCTTTTTTATCTTTCTGTGTAAATTCATTATTGAGATAGGTAAAAGGTACATTCTGAGTTTTTAAAAATTTTCTTGCGGAATGCCTTCTCCCGTTGCCCTGCCCCGCGCGAGGCGCGGGGCAGGGTACATATTTGGGGGCTTACAAAGTGTCAAATCGTGAGTCGATATTTCAAATTGAGAGTTCTCTTATTTTGATGGAACCACTTTTTAGGGGGTGCCGCGCACGAAGTGCGCGGCACCCCCCTGAAAATTTACATCTTCAAACACGTTCACAGACCTTAATTTTTCCAACTACCGCTCTACCCCACCTCAAACTTCAGCTTCTCACCATCGGCCGAGATTTTCACTGTCTGGCCTTCGCGTAGTTTGCCTGATATCAGCATCCTTGAAAGTTCATTGGCGACCAACCTCTCAATTGTCCTCTTCAGAGGACGTGCACCAAACTCCTCACTGTAACCCTTTCGCGCAAGGAATTCCCGTGCTGTATCATCCACCTCAAGCCTGATATTCTTCTCAGCAAGGGCCTTTCTCACAGTCTCAAGCTCCAGGTCAACAATCTCCTTGATTTCCTCAATTCCAAGTGGCTTAAACACAACAATCTCGGTTATCCTATTCAAAAATTCCGGCCGGAAGTAGTGTTTCAGCTCCCTCTCAAGTGCTTCACGTCGCTCATCTTCGCTTAAATCTTTTCTCAGGAGCGCATCCGATGCGATATTCGAGGTCATAATGATGATCGTATTCTTGAAATCCACCACGTGCCCCTGGGCATCGGTCAACCTTCCGGCATCAAAAATCTGGAGCATGATGTTGAACACATCAGGATGTGCCTTTTCAATTTCGTCAAATAGAATCACCTGATACGGTCTCCTTCTCACCGCTTCTGTGAGCTGGCCACCACGCTCGAACCCAATATAGCCCGGTGGTGCACCTATCAGCCTGGAGACCGCATGCTTTTCCATGTATTCGGACATATCTATCCTTAGAAGTGCATTCTCGTCGTTAAAAAGAAACCACGCGAGCTGACGGGCAAGGTGAGTCTTACCCACACCTGTTGGACCGAGAAACAGGAATACACCAATTGGCTTATTGGGATCAGAAAGCCCTGCCCTTGCCCTTCGAACTGCCTCCGAGATTACGTGGATTGCCTTGTCCTGGCCTTTTACCCGTTTTTTAAGCTCATCTTCCATGCGAAGGAGTTTGATTGCCTCGTCTTCAAGAAGCCTTGTAACAGGAACTCCAGACCATCTTGAGACCACCTCCGCGACATCTTCCTCGTCAACCACATCATCAACACCGGCTTTCGAAATCCACTCCTCCCGCTTTCTATTGTATTCTTCCATGAGCTTATCAAGCTTCTCCTTGATCTTCGCAGCCTTCTCAAGGTCGTTGTACTGAGCAGCCAGCTTCCCCTCTTCAGTGAGCTTATCAATCTCCTTTTTGAGTTCCTTAATATCGTCTGGCATATCTGAGAGCTTGATTCTAACAGCAGAGCAAGCTTCGTCCAGAAGGTCAATGGCCTTATCCGGCAGTTTTCTACCAGTTATATACCGATTTGAAAGCTTTGCCGCTGCGACAAGGGCCTCATCCTTTATCTTCAGCTCGTGGTGTTTTTCAAACCTCTCTTTTAAGCCTTTAAGAATCTCGATGGTTTCCTCAACTGTTGGTTCCTTCACAAATACAGGCTGAAATCTCCGCTCGAGGGCACCATCTTTTTCGATCCTCTCGCGATATTCGTCAAGGGTTGTGGCACCAATAACCCTCAACTCACCTGAAGCGAGAGCCGGCTTTAAAAGGTTAGCCGCATCTACAGCACCTTCTGCAGCACCGGCCCCCACAATTGTGTGAAGCTCATCAATAAAGAGTATGGCCCTGTCCTGCATTTTCTTGATTTCTTCAATAACTGCCTTGAGTCTGTCCTCAAATTCACCCCTGAATTTTGAGCCAGCTAATAGAGCACCGATATCGAGCTGCAGAATTCGACGGTCTTTAAGGGGATCAGGCACGTTGCCCTCAACTATCCGCTGTGCAAGACCATAGACCACTGCGGTTTTCCCCACTCCGGGCTCACCAATGAGCACAGGGTTGTTTTTGGTTTTTCTCATCAAAATCTGGGCCACCCGTCTGATTTCTTCATCTCTACCAATCACGGGATCGAGCTTGCCCAGCTCTGCAAGCTTTGTGATATCCGTCGTATATCTTTCGAGGGCATTGTACTTTTGCTCTGCATTAGGCTCTGTAACCCTCTGACTTCCTCGAATTTCGTAAAGTGCCTGGTAAATTTTTTCTTTATCAATGTTAAATTCACGTAAAATGCGACCGGCTGCTCCATCTGAAATCTCAACAATGGCAAGCAAGATGTGCTCTGATGCCACGTATTCGTCCTTGAGGGTCTTTGCCTCTTCGAAGGATTGCTCAAGGACCCTCTGGGCACGGGGAGTAATGTAAATCTGTGCCGGTGTTCCGTAGCTGTACTCCACCACAGGTATCTTCCTCAGAGCGTCGGCAATTCTGTCTTTCACACCGTAGGGAGATACACCAATTTTCTCGAAAATTTTGGGAACAACCCCATCCTCCTGCGAGAGGAGGCCGTAAAAGATGTGCTCAGTATCCAGTTGATTGTGTTTGAATTTAACGAGTGCATTCTGCGCGAGCTCCAGCGCTTCCTGGGCACCTTCAGTAAACCTGTCCAGTCTCATCCTATCATCCTCCACTCAAATTTTTTGAGTGTATTAATTATAGGGTTTGGCATCGGTCGTCAAGGGGAGGGATTAAGAGAAAATAGGTATGGAAAAATTTCTGTTTTTAATATGCTTTGCAAACAGAAATGGGAGTATTTGGAAAATCCCACCGTGAAATTTAAGGAATGATTTTCTGATGTTGCCCCTCACCACAATCCTCTCCCCGCAAAGAATTTATGCGGGGAGAGGAGGTTATTTGCATTAAGTGGACAAATTCTGTGGCGGAAAGCAATAATCTTTTGAATAATGACTTTCGATGAGGCCGTAATTCTGCTAACCTTAATTTTCTCCCATTCCACCTCGTTCATCCTTTCCCAAAGGGAGGGTCAAAAATCCTGAATCGTTGAATTTCCCGGTCTTACTTTGAAAACACCCTGGCATGAGGCTCCGCTCCCCCACCTTTTCTCCCCAGCTGTAACAATTTGTTAACAACCATGTAACAGGGGGTGATTAAAATTTTGCCTGTAAAAGGAGGTGAAAAAATGAAGAAAATTTTCATATTGATACTCCTGAGCCTTCCTCTTTATGGGGAAGTTGATACCCTCTGGACAAAGGTCTTCATGCCTGATAGTGCAAGAGGTGTAATAAGCAGGGCTGTTGCTGTTGATCATGATAACAATTACGTAATCGCTGGCTCAAAATACCAATATCAAACTTACGAAGATACACTCTGGGTGCTTAAGCTCAACCCTGAAGGTGACACAGTCTGGACATTTACCACTGACTTTGCAAGCCGTGCCTCAGATGTAGGAATTGCAAACGATGGAAATTACATTGTTGTAGGCACCAGATGGTCATCAGACTGGTCGTACCCGGATAGTTTACTGGTAATCAAATTGGACAGGAATACGGGAAATCCAATATGGATAAAAACATTTAGCGGATTCAGCCGCAACTATTTTCAAAAAGTTGCCATTGATATGAACGGCAACATCGTGATCGGTGCTACCACCGAGCCTGTTAATGGTGATTCCGGGTGGCAAATTGTCAAAGGTATGATTTTGAAACTCTCTCCCGCAAACGGTGATACAATATGGACTACTGTGATTGATTCAACAACCCATTTAACCACTCTCATCACGGATATCATTGTTGACCGAGACAACAATTATATCGCTGCTACAAGTCTCGATACACCGATGGTCTATAAAATCAGTTCCGCGGATGGGAGTTTAATCTGGACGCTACCATTTAGCTATGGAACCTCAATCACTTCAATTGCCATTGACCAGGAAGGGCACTACGTTTTTGCGGGTGATACTTCATGCAATGTGGGGTGCCTCTGGGTGACGCGAGTAAATCCGAATAACTTGCAAAGGGAGTGGACTACCACTCATGCTTTCAGGGGCTGGACATATTACAACACACATCCCAAATCGCTAATTGTGGACAAAAACAACTACTACTTCATCGCAGGTGGAGTGGATTATTACAGTCTTCTTTACCCCTGGATAATCGTACTTGCTCCTTACAGAGGGAATTTGGTTTATGAAGAATATAAATATGACTTCGCTCCATCAGACTGGGATAATGGTGAATTCATGTCAGCGGCACTTGATACGTCTGGTAATTACGTTGCATGCGGCTACAACTATTTTGGTGACACAGGTGCAGTTATTGTAGCGAAATTCACACCTGTTGATCGCGAAATCATGTGGTATAAAAACTATAGTGTTCACTCTTATATGCTCTTAGATAATTCGATGAGAATATCCGTTGATGGAAATTATCTTCTCCCCATTGCACAACCTCTGGGATACGACCAGCTTGTTATAGGCTTTGAAAAAATGGACTCGCTCGGAGACCCAATTTCTACTGTATCCTGCACTACTGATTTCTACGATGTAAAAAGTTTTACTCTAAAGCAGGACACAGTGGTTTTTCTGGCCAGAAGGATGACAAACTCAGACAACTACGCGATCGCGAGGATGGATAACAACGGTTGCCTGAGCACATGGTACTACACTCTGTCACGTGGGACTTTTGAAAAAATTGTGGCACTTCCGAACGGGGATTTTGTTGTGGCTGGAAATAGTGTGTATTCAAACGGTGACAGAGGACCTACGGTTGCCCGAATTAGCCATGAAAATGGGGACACTTTATGGGTCAATCGTAATTACTTAGCTCAACATGTGGAAGTAATGTCAATTGCTCTGGATAGTAGTGGGTGTGTAGTAATTGGAGGTTGGGCAAATGATGGCACGGGGAGAAGGTTACTTCTGATGAAAATTAACCCTGCCAGCGGCAATGCTATGTGGGTAAACGAATTTAATGCTGCTAACTATGGGATAGTGAGTATAGATGTGGGGCCCAATGGGAACTATTTTGCCGCGGGGATAAATTACGATTCCCTATATGTCTACAAAATAGACTCCAATGGAAACACCCTCTGGTCCACTCTCGTTGATTCTGGGGGTTATGACAAGGCCTTCGTCAAATTTGATCCGAATTCTGGCAGGGTTGTTGTATTCAGTAGCAGATTTTATGCTGAACTTGATGGGAATACAGGTGAGGTGATTCACGAGAAATTGTTCGATAGTAATTATCACGGACCTCTATATATATGGATGGTGGACGGCTTTGTCGTTGATAACGGTGGACATTACATCATAAGAAGCGACTCCGTGGTAACAAAGCTCTATGGAAGCTCACCGATGACTGGAATTGTTGAATCACCCATTCATGAGGAGATAAGGGAAAATAAAATTCCGGGGATTTTGAGCACACATGGCTTGAACTTTGATATCAGAACTCACGGGGAGATGGTGAAAGTCGCAGTTTACAGAGTTGATGGAAGGAAGATACTGGAAAGGGAAATCAGGACGATAAGAGGGCAAAATCATCTGCATTTCTCCCTGGGGTCAGGAGTGTATTTCATAGAGGTGAGGAAAACGCGGGGTGTAGAGAGATTTAAGGCAGTGGTTGTGAACTGATAAAATCAAAGGTAATGTGGAAAATTTGCAGATCGATATCCCTTCCCTGCCTGCTGCGCAGGCGGGGAAGGGCAATGGGAGATGGCTTTCCGTTCAAAAATTTGAGGAATCAAAACGCAAATCCTCACCACAACCTTTCACACACAGGGTGGAGACGGATTTTTGATAAAGAATTTATGATGTGACCCCTCTCCTTTCATCCTCCCCCCGCAAACAAATTTATGCGGGGGGAGGAAATATTTTTTATGGAAGCAGGATATTCCAAAACTTAACACCCGCACCCCTGCTCTCTCCCGCAAAGCAGGAGAGGGAGATTTGTGGATTTTGACCGAAAAATTCTTCAGATGTGTTCCTTACCTCAATTCTCCCTGCAATCTCAAAAAAAACGCCCTTCCCTACGAGCAAAGCCTGTGGACATTTACACCCTCATCTGAAAATTTAAGGTTTAACCTGTATAGGTATAAAATCATCATAATCCTGCCAAAATGCTCTGTGTACTTTATGCGTGGAGGGGGATTCATTATGGAAAATCTGGGGGTGTGGGCGCCGCGCTTCGCGCGGCGCCCCCTTAAAAATTCCCATCCTAACTCAAGTTTGACACTTGCGGAGAATTTTTGTCGCATTTTTGCGGATTTTCAAATTTGAATGTCAAAATAGTGGTACACAGAAATTGATTGAATATCAATCGTTTTGGGAAATAGTGTCAAAGTTGAGCCCCCAAAGTAAGCCCTCGCATTACAGTTAAAGGTGGGTGGGTAAATACTTTCCCTGATCAAAACTTTCTAAAGATGTGATCATCCAACAGACCTCGGACCCCTACTTTTTCAACCCATACTTTTTG
Source organism: Caldifarciminota bacterium (assembly GCA_015489415.1). GTDB lineage: Bacteria > Hydrothermota > Hydrothermia > B15-G9 > WFZT01 > WFZT01. Next base: position 6,831 of record WFZT01000284.1, read on the forward strand.
AGGAGTTTGTAAACTGTGGGGCGAGAGATATGTAGTCTCCTCGCAGTCTCTGATATATTGAAATTGGTGCTCTTTAATGTCTCCTCAAGGAGCTCTTTCCTGATCTCATCAAAGGTCTTCACCGGCTCATTTCGAGAATGGGTATTCAAAACATACGGAGGCAGGTGCTCAGCGGTTAAAACCGGTGTCTCGGCAATATTCACTGCCCGCTCCACTATGTTCTCTAATTCCCTGACATTTCCAGGAAAATCATATTGCACCAATGGCTTCAAGAATGACTTATCAGCCTTTTTGATATTCTTACCCAGCGATACGTTGTACTTGTGGATAAAATGTGAGACAAGGAGTGGGATATCGTCCTTACGTTCCCGCAATGGTGGAATTTCGATGTGAATGATATTCAGCCTGTAATAGAGGTCTTTCCGGAAATCACCGCGGTTAACAAGGTCCACGAGGTCGCGATTGGATGCAGTAATGATTCTTACATCTACCTTCAGGGATTTTGTGCCTCCAACACGGGTAACCACTTTGTCCTGGAGGGTTCGCAAAAGCTTTGCCTGAAGTGAAAGCGGGAGCTCCTCAATCTCGTCAAGAAAGAGAGTCCCGCCATCGGCGAGCTCAAATTTTCCAGGTCTGCCCTTTTTGGATGCACCGGTGAAAGCCCCGGGCTCATAGCCAAAAAATTCGCTCTCTGCAAGGTCACGCGGGATAGCACCACAGTTTATGGCTACAAACGGCCCGTTTGAGCGATCACTTTCGAAATGGATGGCCTGGGCAAACATCTCTTTTCCTGTGCCCGTTTCACCGGTGATCAAAACAGAGGAATTGGAACGTGCGGCAATTTTTGCAATTTTTATGGCCTCTTTTATCCTTGGATTTTCCCCAATAATATCATCAAAGGTGAACTTCGCTTCGGCACCAATGTAGGAGGTGACAAAATTCCTGACCCGATTTATCTCTCTGAAAAAGTCCACCACTCCTGAAAAGTTGCCGTCCTTGTCCCTTACAACCACAGCAGTTTTGATAAAATGCAGGAGCCCCCGAGACGGACTCTCTATGATGAATTCCTTATCCACATAGCCTTTGTGGGTTTTAAACACGTTGAGGATCACCGGAGTGAAATCAACGATGTCTGTAACATGCCTTCCGATTGCCTTTTCGCGGTCAATTTTCAGAATACGCGTCCCGGCTTCATTGATATAGAGAATCTTTCCATTGGCATCGAGACACAAAACTCCATCCTTGGATGCCTCGCTGATGATTTCGAGGTATTTTCGGGAAACCTCTACCTCTTCAAGGGCAATCCTCAGGTTATTTTCATTTTCAATTGCTCTCGCAAGTGAAGAAACTATACCGTGAGCATAATCCGGGAAATTTTCCTCAGTGGTGGAAATGCCAATGCTGCCAATAATTTTGCCTTTCAGGTCTCTGATCGGTGCGGCGGCACAATACCAGTCCTTTAGGGCGTGCAATGTGTGCTCTTCGCCTCTCAAAACTACAGTGTGTCCCAACTTCATGGACTGATTTATGGCAGTTTTGCCGACAAATTCTTCTTTCAGGACAAGTCCCTCTTCAAGAAACGGGTCTCGCTTTTTACCTGTTAAAAGCAATACTACACGGTCGATATCAGTGAATGAAACGGTAAATGGGTTTTCCCGCACGTTAAACTCATTGAAAAGGGTCTCAATAATGCTGATTAAATTCGCATTCTGGGATTTCCTCTCCTCTAATTTTTCGGGGGAGATAAAAACTTTTCTAAATGCCCTTGCCTTGACCACACTCATGTAAAGAATTTTAACACATCCGAGGATAAGTTACAATGACAACACCCAAATGAGTGTATTTGGATATTTCCAAACGCAAAGACTCCTCTCCCCGCATAAATACTTGCGGGGAGAGGATAAAGGAGAGGGGACACATATATCAAATTTCCCGGATAAATTCAAAATAAAATTTTTTATTCAACTCAGCGGCAGATTTGTATAGATTGTATTTATCTTGAATTTCTAATTCTCAAGCGGAATGCCCCCTCCCTACACCCTCCCCCACTTGCTTTGCAAGTGGGGGAGGGAAACTTAGAGCCAGTTGTTTCGCCAATGCAGATTATAAGAAAATGAATTTTCTAAAGGACTCTCAAAAAATTGATTTTTTAAGATGTCACAGGTAAAATTAAGGGCATTATGATCGAAATGGACAAGAAGTACGACCATAGAAAAGTCGAGGACAAATGGTACAAATTCTGGGAAGAAAAAGGCTACTTCAAGGCTGAGCCCAAACCCGGCAAAAAGAAGTTCGCCATCTCCATGCCACCCCCCAACGTCACTGGAAAAATTCACATGGGACACGTGCTAAACAACACCCTGCAGGATATCCTTATCAGAATGAAGAGAATGCAGGGATACGAAACCCTCTGGCAACCCGGGATTGACCATGCTGGAATAGCGACACAGAACGTGGTTGAAAGGCAGCTCGCAAAAGAAGGAAAAACCCGCTTCGACCTTGGCAGAGAGGAATTTATCAAACGAGTATGGGAGTGGAAAGAGAAGTACGGCAACACAATTTTAAAGCAACTTAGAAAGCTCGGGGTCTCCGCTGATTGGTCAAGAACCAAATTCACCATGGACCCCGACATGTATGAGGCCGTAATTGAGGCTTTTGTTAGACTTTATGAAAGAGGTTTAATCTATAAAGGCACAAGAATCATTAACTGGTGCCCGAGATGCGGCACTGCACTTGCCGACGATGAGGTAGAGTATTCAGAGGAGCATTCTCACCTCTGGTATTTAAAATATCCCCTTGTGGATGGGGATGGATACATCGTCGTTGCCACCACAAGACCTGAAACTTACCTTGGTGACACAGCAGTCGCCGTAAATCCCAACGATGAGCGGTACAAACATCTGATTGGTAAAAAGGTCCGCCTGCCTCTCATTAACTGGGTGAGAAAGAGCTTCGCCATCGAAGGAGAGGGAGAGGAAGTTCCACCAGAGATTCCAATTATCGCCGACGAACTCGTTGACCCTGAGTTTGGGACCGGAGCTGTGAAGGTCACGCCTGCACACGACCCCAATGACTTCGAGATTGCAGAGAGGCACAACCTTCCTCACGTGGTAGTGCTCGACCTCGAGGCCAGGATGAACGAGAATGCCGGCCCTTACAGGGGACTTGACCGGCTTGAGGCACGGAAAAAGGTTGTAGAAGACCTCAAAAATGCGGGATTTCTTGAAAAAGTCGAGGATTACAGTCACTCTGTGGGTCACTGCTACAGGTGCCACACCGTGATTGAGCCCTATCTTTCTGAGCAGTGGTTTGTTAAAATGAAACCCCTCGCCGAGCCCGCGATAAAAGCGGTAAAAGAGGGGACCATTAAGATTGTTCCTGAAAACTGGAAGAAGGTCTATTTTCACTGGCTTGAGAATGTGAAAGACTGGTGTATTTCGCGCCAGATATGGTGGGGGCACAGGATACCAGTTTATTACTGCAAAGACTGCGGTGAAATGACCGTGGCCAAGGAAAAACCCGAAAAGTGCCCACACTGTGGTTCGCCAAACCTCGAGCAGGACGAAGATGTCTTGGACACATGGTTCTCATCCTGGCTCTGGCCCTTCTCGACGCTCGGATGGCCCAAGGATACACCATACCTGCGTTATTTCTATCCCAACGATGTGCTTATTTCAGGCTGGGATATTCTTTTCTTCTGGGTTGCAAGAATGGTAATGGCCGGGTATGCATTCATGGGGAAAGAACCCTTTGAATACATCTACTTGAACGGCCTTATAAGAGATGAACTGCGTAGGAAGCTTTCAAAATCCCTCGGAAATTCTCCTGATCCCCTTGAGCTCTTCGAAAAATATGGTGCTGACGGGGTCAGAATGGGGCTCATGCTCATTGCACCTGAGGGTCAGGACATCATCTATAGTGACAAGAGACTCGAGGTGGGACGTAATTTTGCCAACAAAATATGGAACGCCACAAGGCTTCTTTTCTTACACCTCGATGACAATTATAAATGGAGCGGCCTTCCTGAGAATCTCGAGCTTGAAGACAAATGGATATTAACAAAGCTCAACGAGACCATAGACAAAGTCACCAATGGCCTTGATAGATTTGACTTCAATGGAGTCGCATGGACACTCTACGAATTTTTCTGGGGTGAATTCTGTGACTGGTACCTTGAAATGATCAAGCCGAGACTTGCGGATAGTTCGACCAAAAACAGTGCTCTCAGTGTTGCTTTTTACGTGCTCGATAGATTCCTGAAGCTTCTACATCCTTACATGCCGTTTATTACCGAGGAAATCTGGCAGAGGCTTCCGAATAAAGAGGGTGAGTCCATCATGGTGGCCCCCTGGCCAGAGAAAGATGAGCACTCCTACCCAATATCAGAGGAATATATCGAGCAACTCAAAGGGGTGGTGGAAGGATTGAGGGAGATCAGGGCCGAATTTAACCTGCCCAAGAATACGAAGCTCACTCTCCAGGCCTTAATGCCCGAGGCTGAGGCCTTTGTGCCTATTCTTGAGGAAAAGTTACCGGTTTTAGAGCTTCTTGCAAAGGTGGAGAAAATTGAAAAGGTTACCGATGCCCCCGGAAAGGCTGCAACAATCCACACCCACGGAATGACCTTCTTTGTGCCACTTGGAGATATTATTGACATAGAGAAAGAGAGGTCGAGGATTTCAAAGGAAGTCAATGCGCTGAAGCAGCAAATAGAGAAGCTTGTTAAAAAGCTATCCAATAAAAACTTCCTCGAGAAGGCGCCAAAGGAAGTCGTCGAACGAGAAAAAGAAAAGCTTGGAAAGTTCAAAGATAAATTAGAGAAATTAGAGGAAAGGCTGAGGAATCTGTAGGGTAGTGAGTTTTTGGATTCAATCGTGTGGATGTTTTCTTATCAAGATTGATGGGAATATGGGTGACCATCAACAATTTTCCACCTTAAATTTTGGTAGGGTCTGAATTTTGAATATTAGATGTGGTGGGGCGCGCACTTCGTGCGCGCCCCACCACAAAATCTAACAAACAAATCTATCCCCTTAGCCTTTTTCAATCGCATGGTCAGATAGGACATGTAATGCACCTTAAATTCATAAGCTTCGCGCTTTTAAGTCCTGGAGAATGCGACCCTGGTTAAACCAAGATATAAGCCCTCTCCCCTACCCTCTCCCGCAAGCGGGAGAGGGAATTGATTTATACCAGTTCCAACCATTCAGATAAGTTCACTCACATCTCAGGTTTGTATTGAATCTCCGTGTGTGACTTTTGCCCTCATACACATATATCTTCGCCCAATGAGAAATTGTCGAAAACCGGGAAATTCACAAAGAGTCCTACACCCTCGAGCTTAATTTCAGCTCAATGATCCTTGCTTAAGGCCTACTTCATGCACCTCGTTGGTTGTAGTGGATTGGGATTTTTTAAGCGGAATACCGCCTCCCTTGTCGTGCCTTCCCCACAGGTTTTGCCTGTGGGGAAGGCACGTTTTTACTTATATTCAACTTGTTGGAACTGTTTTGTGTTGTCTTAGCAAAGATTTCTTCCGCCTCAAACTAAAATTCCTTCCTCTCCCCGCGTAAATTTTTAATGAAAAATTTGCCCCCCACCTTATTCCTCCCCCACGCACTTCGTGCGTGGGGGAGGATAGGAGGGGGGAATTTCCGAACAAGCTCATCATAGTCCGACCCGTACGAAGTGCGTGAAAAGCCAAAATTTCCTCTAACTATTTTCCTCTCCCCACCACTGGTAAGAGTTGAAATTTGATAAGGTGTGCAATATGGGGAAACCATGTGCGGAATGCCCCCTTCCTGACCTTCCCCCACTCGCTTCGCGAGCGGGGGAAGGAATTTTTTGATAAGCATCCCCGACGTTCACTCAAATAACTTTTTCCTACATCAGCGAAGTTATAAAAACCGGGAAAATACCAAATCTAAAAATCAAAATCGGTTATGACCTCTTTTTACAAAACCAAGCTCTTTGTGAGTAGCCCAAATTTCCCAGACCCAACGTTTCACCACCCCCTATTCCTTATAAATGGAATTTCCAGATTGGCCTGTAATGTAAGATCAGAACAAACCAGTGGGAAAAAGAGGTCACGGTCAATATTCACAGTTTTCCAAACACTCTTCCCTTCCCCTTGACAGTGATAGATTATTAGTGTATTATGTCAGTCATACACATGAGGTATTTAAGAAATGAGAATAAACTTTGATGAAAGCAAGCCCATATACCTTCAAATAGCCGATGCCATTAAAAAAGCCATTGTTAGAGGAGAGTACGGGATGGGTAATAAAGTACCTTCCGTCAGGGAGCTTGCCATTGAGCTCAAAGTGAATCCCAATACAGTCCAGCACGCTTATCAGGAGCTGCTTCGAGAGGGTGTTATATTCACTAAGCGAGGGCAGGGTAACTTTGTTACTGAAGACCCAGAAAAGCTCAGAGAACTCAGGGAAGGCATGCTAAATCAGCTTGTTGATAAATTTGTAGATGATTTAAAGGGGATCGGCATTCCCATTGAAAAAGAGAAAATTCTTAAACTTCTGGAGGAGGAGAATGATAGAAGTTAGAAATTTAACGAAAAATTACGGTAAAAACCGTGCCCTTGATGGAGTGAGTTTCTCACTCCAGGGCGGCAAAATCCTCGGTCTCGTAGGACCAAACGGAAGCGGAAAATCCACACTTCTTAAGTCTCTTGCGGGCATCACCTCCTATAATTCCGGGGTGGTGGAGGTAAATGGAGAGCGACCCGGGAAGCACGTACGTACGTTTACCTCCTACATCCCGGAAATTGATGCCCTCTACAAAGATATGACCATTGGGGACCATGTTGAAATTGTTAAAAAATTCGTTGACGACTGGGACACCGGAAGGGAGAAAGAGCTCTACCAGCTGCTCGAGCTACACCCGGAGCAAAAGATTAAATCTCTTTCCAAGGGCTATCGAAAGCGCGTCCAGATTTTACTCGGACTATCACGAAGGGCAAAAGTCTTTCTGCTCGACGAGCCTCTTTCCGGCATAGACCCGTTATCCCGAAGTCTCATTCTTGACGCCCTTTTGAAGATATTCACTTCTTACGAATCCACAGTGATTTTCTCCACACACATAGTAAGGGAGGCCGAAAATATGTTCGACGAGGTTCTTTTCCTGAAGAAAGGTGTAACCATCCTCTATGGCCCGGCAGACAAGCTCAGGGAAGAGTATGGAAAATCGATAGAGGACATTTTCAAGGAGGTCTACCATGAATATTCCTAAGCTTCTTTCTAAAGAA
>WFZT01000285.1 GCA_015489415.1 Caldifarciminota bacterium
ATTTTTCGCACTAAATCAACAACTTTTACCGGAAGGATATATTCGTTTATACCGTATAAAGAGAGTGTTCAAATATTGAGCGTAGTACACCTTTTTGTAGTCGTGGTAAGGGATGAGGTGTTATTTTCCAGAAATTCGTGGGTGACGTCAGCCCTTCGGAGGGGAGGGTTGGGGTGGAATGTAAAAATAATCGAGCGAAAGTATCCAACCATCTTCAGGAATATCGTTACCCTGATAGTTTAAAGAGTGTTAATCATGCCCCATTTCCCCCTTAACCCTTTCTTTCCCAGTGAAGGACGGGCAACTTACCGACTGGTCTGCGAATTTCGTTGAGGTTACGAGGATTTGTGGGAGTAGGAAAAAGGTGGTAACTAAGATTCAGCATTTTCTGAATGAGCTCAGTTCACCTCTTAACCTTGATTGATTCGCACTTCACAATTATTATTCATTAAAACTCAAACAGGAGGTTCAGCAATGAAAAAAGTACTATATGCTGCTCTTGTTGTAGGTGCACTTGCAATAATGGCCGGATGTACCACAACAAATGAAAATGAGTACCTGGCTTCACCAGGGACTCTTACGTATCAGGTTACAAATGACGGATTTGCGGTTGTCCTATCGTGGGATACCGTCTCTGACGCTGAAGGTTATTATGTCTACCTTGGAGATGCTGTGGTTGATACGATAGAGGACAAAGACAGCACATCCATTCGTGTGGATGAGATTGGTGCCTACAAAGTTACTGCATACAAGGGGGACCTTGAAAGTGACCCAACGAATATAGTGGATTTGAGACCAGTGGAGACATCTAACGTAACGATCTACGATGCAAATAATTATTCTGACACTACCCATCCATCTGGAGCGGGCTGGAATTCCAATGGAGATTTAATCGTATATCCTTTAACCAATCATTGTGAGGTAGTTGATTTCTACTACTATCTTAGTTCTGTAATGGGTATTCAATTATCTCACACATCCTGCCCCAATTCACAGGATTCTACATACTTCCTCCTAACCAGCCAAAGGTATGGCGATGCAGATAGTGTAACTGTGGAGCCCATAGAGCCGAATTTCCAGCCTCACGTCAATGATGTGTATTATGTAAAGCTTGTACAGAGCAACAATGAAATACATTATGCAAAGATCAAGGTGTTGAATGTGAACGACACAGAGCATTCAGTAACACTTGAGGGAGCATATCAGACGATACCCGGTCTCAAGAGAGTGGGTAACGCGGCAAAGTAAGGAAGAATTATGTGAGTTTTTGTTGGGGCGGGGCCCTTCGGGCCCCGCCCCAAATTTTTATGCAGCTAATTCAAACAAATTCTTGTGATTATCTGGGAAATCCTTCAACCAACCGAAATTATTACTTGGTTAGTTTTTACCTAATATGAGAAGGGAGAAAAATACATCTCGAATTTTTAACTTCCTTACTCTGACCGGGTTGCCGCATGGATATTAGTTGTGTGAACGAGTAAAGCAGAGAATACGACCGTTTACGCACTCTATAGAATTTCCAAACGGGTTTTTGGGTATTGGTTGACAAAAACTAAGTTAAATTGGTTGACAATCAGGTTGACAATGGCTAATATAGCAGTATGGACAAGAAGGATAGGGAAATCCTGGAATACATCTTCAATGATAATAATACAACACTTTCAGAAATTGGTCGAAGGCTTGGTATTAGCAGACAGGCAGTTCATAAAAGGGTAAAAAGGCTGATAGAGCAGGGGTTGTTGTTAAAGATCGGGAGAACAAAAAATTCAGGATATTTTTTAACCGAAGAGGGAATAAAAAGTATCGGTAAAAAAGTAATTCCGAGGAATCTGGTAGCAAGACAGGCAATAAAAAGGGAGATAAGGTTCAGATTTAAGCCGGATGAGTCAGAGGACATAGTATTTGATAAGGTTGCTGCGGTAACAAATTTGAAAAAATTCCTTAACACGAATGCCTTAGATAATTGCAGGTATGTTTTTACAGAAATATTCAATAATGCCATTGACCATTCATCGTCTCCGTGGATAGATGTCGTTGTTAAATTTGAAAATTACAGTTTGAGTATGGAAATCAGGGATTATGGAGTTGGGATTTTTAAGCGAATATCAGATGAATTTGGGCTTAATTCTGAATCAGATGCAATTACATGGCTTATACCCGGGAAGACAACCACGCAGAAGGAGAGACACACAGGTGAAGGCATTTTTTTCTCATCAAAAGCATCAAGGAAAATGGTTATTAAATCTCATAAACTGGCATTACATTTTGATAATTATGGTCAGGAAGCTTGGGTTGAGAAATTGAAGGGTTACATAAAGGGTACTGTTGTTGCTTTTGTTGTACCCTATAACATGAGGAAAAGATTGAGTGATATATTCGAGATTTATGCGCCATACAGGTATGATTTTAATTTCCAGATATCAAGAGTGGTGGTGACTATCCTGGGGAAAAAGCTTATTTCTCGATCCCAGGCAAAAAGATTGGTTCAGCCCATAAGGGGGAAATTTAAAGAGGTGATATTTGATTTCAAAAAAGTTGAGATGGTTGGGCAGGGGTTCCTTGACGAGCTCTTAAGAGTTTTCCCGTCTGGTGAAAAAGACTTAATTGTTAAAGTAATAAATGTTCCCCCAGAACTTATCCCCTTTTTCAGGCGTGTTGAGGTTGACAAAAACAGGATTCATTTGGTTGACAATTAGGTTGACAATGTGAAGTGAGAACAATTTAAGCTCCTGGTAATCAGGTCAGGAATGATAGAGTAGTGAGTCTTTTTGCCGAGAAGTAAACTTTCTTTATATCCCCATCTCTGGTGTGATATATCCAGTTTGAACTGGCCTCGGTGCAACCACTTTGACTGTTATACCATGCTGTCCCAGTTCGAAAACTGCCGCTTGCCCACCATTCTGGTAGATTGTCCGAAGGACTTCATCCGCTGTTTTGCTTTGCTGGGCATTGAAAAAGGCAAACCCGGGACCGTCTATCTCTTCCTGATCAGGGTTGGTAGAGAATGACCGGAAAAAATGGAGAAACACACGCGCTTCATGGGTGACAAATGCTCTGACCGAAGCCGCACCGATTCCGTAGGTGTTATTTACCTCTGTAAAAAATACCACTTTGCCCTTCAATCCCGGATTTATCATCATTCCACTCTCCCAATTAAAGTATTACGACATTAAAACTAAGGGATGTTAGTATCACCTGCATATTGTCACCGTTCGCGATTCACCCTTGGCGCATGATTGCAGGTCAAAATTTTACTTATGTTCGTGTGTAGCCACATCCGCTGAATACTATTGTTAGCAATTTCTCCAGCGCTTGCTAACCCCAATATTGCATTTTAGAAACCTTTTCAGCAAATCTGATCCCCTAATTTCTACCAGAATCGCTGGGGCGCCAACCTGCGAGATACTTATCCACCAAAGAGAGCAGTTCATCTGCACCTTCTGGATGTGTTGACTTCAGCTTCTCGATTCTATCACGAAGAACATCTTCGCTTCCATACAATTCAACCAATTCATCCCATGCAAGGCGAACGGAAGGACGCACAAATCGACTCCCCATAGATTGACTGTAAACCTCAACCTGAGCGGATCGTAGAAGAGCAAGAGTCATAAAGGGTGAATCAGGGATATCCAGTGGAGGTTCTTCTGGGCCTGCCCTGCGTTTCACAAGTAATAAAATTCTGAGGAGACCTTTTTCCTTTATTAAAGTGCTAATAGAGGCAGAACGTACCTCATCTCTCCATTCTTTTTCGAAGTTCTCTGCTGCTTTCTTTGACACAAGTTTATGTCCTGCCCCTTCTTGATAGCCGACCATCGTGATCAATAATTCCTTTGCGTAAAGGGTATTGAGATGGCGAATAATATTTCTAACAGCTTCCTCTACTCTACTGTGGTCCTGTAAAGAGCGAATTAACCGGTAAACCACACGGCTCACAATTAATTCGGGCCCTAAATCAAACATCCCCAATGGTCTCTCGGGTATTTCAGGTAATATATTGAGTAGCACAACTACCCCTGGTACCACATGCTCAGCACGAAATCTATCTTCAAACACTTCCAAGGAAGCTATAACATCTTCCAGCCGTGAAGGGTCAAGTGAACGAAGATAATGGTTGAACTCTTCGAGGTTTGCCATTTTCTCGAAAGCCCGCTCAGCGTCCACAAACGCTTGTAACCCTTTACTTGGAAGACGTTCTAAATAAAATCTAAGGATGTGCTCATGAGCAACGCGTCGTTCTTGAAGCCATCGTTTTTTCCACTCATCTCCGTAACGAAGACCACCTATATGTCGTTCGGCAGCAGGGAAAATCCGCGTTATAAGTGCTCGAACAACATTAGCTTTATTACCAGCCGTTTCAATCAATTGGTCAATCTGCTCCTTCAGGGGTGACTGATTTTCGTAAGTATCTAAAGTGATCTCAGAGGTCTCAGTGAGTCCGTCGATAGACTCATGTATCTGATAGAAAACATCAGGTAGGAAAACTCGAATAGCCTCCAACGCTAACACATCAACAAGGGCAACTTGGCCGTTTAAGTTTAGTACTGTACCATGGACAGCAAGTGCATAACGCCGCACATCTCGAATGTTTTTGAATAAGGGACGAATAATTTCCATGAAAACATCTGGCCAGCGCTCTTTTTGAAATGGACCAGGATTTTTAATTCCGTCAATCGCTTCGTTAATAGCTTGTGAAATATGCCTGTTCAGTATTTGGTTTGGAATTGCGGGGAGGTCAACACTGATCTGGAGTATCTTTTCAAGGTAATCACGACCAGGGAGACCTTGCTCAGTAAGAGCTTGCTCTACTCGAAGACGATCGAAAGCCAAAATATAAATAACATTAGGAAAATTCGCGGTCAACCGAACAAGCTTGAAGATATCCTGAATCTCTGACACAGTTAATCTGTCAATGTCATCAATGATTACAACAATCGGTTTATCAAGAGTTGCCAAAGCTTTCTCAACTTTGACTCGAGAACTGGTAATGCCCCCCTCTCTACGCTGGAGAATCTTGGCTAAAGTCTTTGAAACTTTTGAACTTCCTTCAATCAATGGACCTACAAAAGGTAACGAGCCCAACCCAGAAAAAATCTCTCCGTAACTTTCTAAAGCCTTTCCGATTTCATGAAGGGTAGAATTGAGTTTCAATTGTGCAGAAAGTTCAATGAAGAATGAATCTATAAGCTGTTCAGTGCCACTAAACATCCATGGATTGAAATCAAGCACAGGAACACGGAGATTTTCCAAATATCCCCGTACCAAGTTAACGAAGGATGTCTTTCCAGATCCCCAAGGGCCAAGGACACCTACAACGACACCTTCAGATATATCAAGTGACAAAAGTTGCTTAGCAAATGACACCGCAACCTCTGCTCTACCAAGTACATCTTCCTTTGGGGTTTTAATTGGTTTATCGGCCTTTAAGGGCATGTAATTTTTTCTCCCTGTGTGCTGCTTTTTCGAAGCAGTTTGAAATTTATACATATACACTCTTTCTACCAAGATTGTGGATTAGCACAACTCCATTTCAACAGACCCGACACTCACATTGCAAATTGCCGCCTCAAAATTAGCGTAAAGGCTAAATCTGCTACCTTATGGGTTAACCCACCTTAAAGGTGGATAAAGTAAAACGCTAAAATACTGTCTTTGTCAATTTTGAGACACCATCTATTAACTCACCGACCTGTTATGTTGAGGGTTCAACCTTTTTGTCATGAGTGCATAGATTACGGATATCCGCCAAGTGCTGGATATAGCGCCATTTAACAATCTCAATAACTTCGTTTTCTTTCAAAGCATTATTTAAATCGGCGAAAGTTGGAGATTTCTTCCTCACCTTTATGCCATGATTATCACACACTTGTTTAAGATGCCGCTCAAGCACTACGCCAGCCAAAGCCCCTGCCGCACGTAAAAACTTATGTTTCAGAAGCACTTTGGCTGCTTCTAGTTCTGAATCAAAGAGGTCCGCTTGCACCAGTTGACGAATATCAAATATGGAACTCTCGAAACGGCGTCTTGCAGACTTCAACATAGCCAATTGCTGTCGAAAAAGAGGTATAGCAGCTTCTGGACCTACGATTTTTTTACCTAAACTATTTACTCTCAGGCCTTGAAGATAATTTTCAATTCTGTAAGATTCATAGTCAATGTCTTTTCGTCCTCTGGGTTTTGCATAATAACGAACGAAATCTGCAACTCTGTCAGGAAGCAGTTGTTTCATTAGTATCAATGCTTCTGAGTACCAACTCTGATACTCATCAGTAAAAGAGGGAAGGGAGTTTATGATATCTTGTACTTGATCACCAAATTTTCTCTTCATGGCACGGTCAAATTCTTCAGGAAAACATTCCCTTTGCATTGAAAAAAGAAGACGCTCCCCTTTATAAATCAACTTGTCAAGATCCTCTTTGAAACGTTCAATAACAGATTTCATCATTGTAAAGTCCAAACAATTAGTGACCGACTATGACACTAATTGCGCGATATAGTTGAACCAATTGCTTGAAACCTCATTCAGATAGAATTCTCACAATTTACGATTACGATTATTTATATGCCTTTTGTATTTTGATGTCAATACCTCGATGAGCTTGTTCGAAAATTCCCCCTCCTCCTCTCCCCCCCACGCACTTTATACGTGGGGAGAGGAACAAGGTGGGGGGTAAATTTTTCCTCAAAAATCAAAGAATTTGAGATTTTTTCGAACAGGCTCATACCTCGATTTTCGTCAAAATTGCTTTTCCTTCATTTACTGTGTGTGGCTTATGAATTGTCTAAATTGACTCTGTAAGTAAAGAAATGTTCAGACTCTCATTGATATATGCACACTGCTGGCTTTCTCATCTTTACGGTGAGGAAATGTTCCTTATTCCCACTCCTTTCCCTTTATTAAATTAGTCAATATTGTCAATTCTTTAAAAGTGTGATGAAAACTTGTGAAATCGGGCCTGAATTGCCTTGACAGGTCCACTATAAGCTCAATACAATCTTTTACCTGATTTTTCAAAGGGAGGTTTCACATTGGCTGTTGAAATCATTAAAGAAATTAAAGAGGCAGAGCAAAAGGCAGATAGTATTGTAAAAGAAGCGCAGGAAAAGGCACGAAAAATCGTAGAAGATGCCAAGAAAAAGAGGGAAGAGCTCCGGGCTGAAGCCGAGAAAAAGAGGCAGGAAATAATCGAGGCTGCCATTAAAAAAGCAGATAAAGAGGCTGACGAGGAGATCAAAAGACTTCAGAAAGAAACCGAAGAGAAGGTTAAAAAGATAAAAGAACAGGGCGAAAAAAAGATAGACTCTGCCGTTAAAAAAGTCTTTGAACTGGTTTTTGAATAATGGCTATTGTAAAAGTCAAGAAAATCACTTTCGTTGTCCACAAAAGTGAAAAGGACCATCTTATTGATACCCTGCAGGAAGAGGGGCTTGTTCATATTAGTGATGTCAGAGAGGACCCCGCATTCAAGGAAATCCCCGAAGTAAAGGAGAAAAGGGTCGAGGCATCTGCTCCTGAGATTGAATATACACTCTCGCGAATTCGTCGAGCTGTGGAATTTCTCAATCAATTTGACGGCAAAAAAGGCTTCCTGGAGACATTCTTTGAAATCAAGCCGGAGATTACAGAGGAAGAACTAAGGAAAGTCCCGAAGACCTACGATTATGAAAAGACCCTCGATAAGATTGAGGGCATAGAAAAGAGGCTAACCGAATTAAAGAATTTAGAAGCCAACCTCACATCCCGGATAGATTCCCTCAGAAAATGGTATGACCTCGATATCCCAGTCGAAGAGATTGGAGTTTCTGAGAAAGTGGAGATTGTCGCTGGCACCATTCCAGCAAATCAGGAATATGAGCTAAAAAACATCGAAGATATCGAATATTCTGTGATCAGCCGTGACTCAAGGTTTGTCTATCTTATCGTCGCATTTTTAAAGGAAATTTCCACTAAAGTTAAAAATGAGCTTTTAAAAATGGGTTTTGAGCAGGTTGATTTTAAAGGGCTTAAAGGAAAGCCGGCAGAACTGGTAGAAAAATTCAAGAGGGAGCTTGAAAATCTCTGGCGTGAGAGGGAAGAAAAGCTCAAAGAAGCAGCAGAGCTTGCAAAAGAAAAGCTCAACCTTCTGATTGTCTATGATTTTCTCTCAAATGAAGGCAATAAAGTCCGCGTGGAAAATCAGGGACTGGAAACAAAGTCAACGTTCCTTGTCACAGGCTGGATAAAGGAAAAAGACGTCAAAAAACTTGATAAAATCCTTAAAAAATTTGAATCTGCCACCTACAATGTTGAAGAGCCCTCACCAGAGGACAATCCACCAACTTTTATTGATAACAAAAAGCCCATTAAGCCCTTTGAGCTTTTAACAAAGCTCTACGGGTTGCCCAATCTGCGTGAGGTTGACCCCACCCCACTTTTGACACCATTTTTTGCGGTTTTCTTTGGATTATGTCTAACAGATGCGGGGTACGGAATTTCGCTCATCATTATTGCCCTGCTTCTCATGAAAAAGCTTGGCAAAATGCAGTTTTTGAGTGTTCTACTTTATGGTGGGATTATGGCAATTTTTGCAGGAGCGATAACAGGTAGCTGGTTTGGCGACCTATTTACGTCCCTGCCGGTTCCATTTTTACACAAATTCAGAAACAGCCTGCTACTCTTTGACCCCATGATAAATCCCATGCCGTTTTTCTACCTTTCCCTTGTCCTGGGTTTGATTCAGGTGGAGCTGGGGCTTCTTGTTGGATTTTACAAAAGGGTGAAAAACGGTGAACTGATTGATGGTATTGCAAATGAACTCTCGTGGTTTTTCCTTATCCTTTTCCTCATTGTCCCCTATATTGTGGGGGTGAAGGTCGGGAAGTCATACGGTGAAGTTCTTTTTCACTACGGGGTTGTTGGCTACATCATTTCATTTTTCCTTTTCGCACCGATTCTACTGATTATCTTCTTAAGTGGCGGGACATCGGGCAGCTTTGTTGTGAGGCTTGTTAAAGGGCTCTACAATCTCTACGGAATCACGGGATATGTAGGTGACCTGCTCTCCTATGTCAGGCTCATGGCTCTTGGGATGGTGACGGCCGGAATTGCCATGTCCATCAACATTGTCGCAAAACTTGTGCTTCCAATCCCGTATTTAGGGATTGTACTTGCTGTTTTGATTTTCATTGGAGGGCATCTATTCAGCATAATAATCAACGTCATGGGTGCCTTTGTTCACAGTTTGAGGCTTCAGTACGTGGAATTTTTCACGAAGTTTTATGATAACGGAGGCCATGAATTTAAGCCCTTTGGAATTGAGGGCTATTACACTGAAATAAGAAAAAGTGCGTAAATCTGGAGGTGAACTTATCACCCGGGGGAGACCCCGTTGAAAGTAAAAAATTTTTAAAAGGAGGTTGGAATTGAGCGGTCTTTACATTGCAATGATAGGAGCTGCGATGGCAGCTTTTATGGCAGGTATAGGTTCGGCCATCGGAATTGGTTACACAGGAAGGGCAGCTTCGGGAGTGCTCTCTGAGGCACCTGATATGTTTGGTCGTCTCTTCCTTCTTGTGGCTCTGCCTGGAACACAGGGTTTCTACGGTTTCATCATTGCCCTCTTCATCATCCTGAAGGTTGGGCTTCTTGGAACTCCCAAGGCAATTTCAGTTTATCAGGGACTGGAGCTTCTTGCGGCGTCGCTTCCAATAGCGTTTGCTGGCTTGCTTTCGGCGATTCATCAGGGAAAAGTCTGTGCCGCTGGTATTGACCTCACTGCAAAGAGGCCAGACCAGGCTATGAAACCTGTTATCTACGGTGCTATGGTTGAGACTTACGCTGTGCTCGGATTCCTGACGAGCTTCTTCCTGATGATAAACATCAAGATTTGACATCATGCACGGCTCAAAGATTACAGAAAAAATATTAAAAGAGGCGGAAGAGCAGGCGAAGGAGATCATCAAGCAGGCAGAGGCTGAGGCAAAAGCCATCCTTGAGGACGCGGAAAAGGAAAAGAAATTTATAATAGAATCCGCTAAAAAAGAGGCCGAAGAGGTAGCGAAGAAGGAGAAAGAGAAAAAGATCGGACTGGAGGTAATCGAGCTCCGCAAGAAAGTCCTGCAGGCAAAGCGCGAAATCATGGACTCCGTCTTTGTAAAAGTGGAGAAAAAACTCCAAGAAGAGTCAAAAGGCGACTTTCTCAAGCACATTGCGAGTTTCATTAAGGCACTCAAGCTAAAAGGTAAATTTGAGGTGATACCCGGAGACAGAGAAAAGAGAGTGGATGGAGGATTTGTGAAGGAACTCGCAAAGACAACAGGACTCGAGCTCACTCTCTCAAAGGAAAAGGCACGTGGCTATTATGGCTTCACATTGAAGCAGGGAAAGATTGAGATCAATCTTGCTCCCGAGGTGATCATTCCTGACCTGAAGGACGAGCTTGAAGACCAAATCAAAGGTCTGCTCTTCGAGGAATAATGGCTATTAACTTTTTGAAATATCCTCCGTTTGGAAAGGAAGATGCGCGCTACACCTATGCCGTCGGCCGCATTCGTGTATTAGAGAAAAGCCTGATTCCGCGCAGCTTTTTCGACCGACTTGCCGAAGCTGGTGAGGTGGCAGATTACCTAAAATTCTTGCAGGAGACCCCCTATTCAAAATACCTTGCCGATGTTCGCGACGAGGATTCATTTGAAAATATGCTCATTGCCGAGAGACGAGAGGTGCTAAAGACCTTCGATGAACTCTGCCAGGACGAGTCTTTAAAGCTAAAAGCGCGCGCAAAGTTTGATTTTCACAACATTAAAGTGCTCCTGAAATCGAAAATAGAGGAAAAGGAATTTGACTTTGCACTTTCCGAGGACGGCACGGTGCCCATTGACGACCTGAAGCAGATTTTCAAGGACGAAAAGTATTCGTGGTTGCCGGAGCACCTGACGCGGGCTGTGGAGGCAGGCGTCACGGCTTACTATGAGGCAAAAAGCTACCAGGACCTCTCTACAGCAGTTGACCGCGAGATGTATAGGTTTCTCACTTCTCCTGCCACGGAGAATGACTTTTTTGCCATTTATCACCGTTTAGAATCCGACCTGATCAATATCAGAACTTTTCTCAGGCTTTACAACCTTGATTCGGCAGACCAGCTAAAAAATTACCTGCTCGATACCGGGTACCTCGAGCCGGGGCTGTTTCTAAGCGAGGAGCCAGATGGACTTGTTGACCGACTTTCCTACACACCTTATGGCAAAATTTACGAGGAAGGATACAGGGCGTTCAAAGAATCCGGTTCTCTGAGAGTCTATGAAAGGCTCATGAAATCGTATCTCAACGGCTTTTTAAAGGAGACGAGGAAGATTGATATGGGAGTTGAGCCGATTATTGCCTATCTCTACTTCAAATTCGAGGAGATCAGAGCCCTGCGGATCACGTTTATCGGAGTTTTTTACAACGTTAAACCCCAGGAAATTAAAGAAAGCCTGACGGTGGTGGTCTGATGAGTAACGTTATATGCATAGGCAATAAAAACGTGGTCATGCCATACAGTGCTGTGGGTTTTGACATCAGAGTGGTAAACAGTGCAGAAGAGGCTGTTGAGGCGGTGAAATCCGCATTGGACGGGTACTCACTTATCTTTGTTCAGGAGGATTACTACGAGCATCTGAGTGACCTGATTGAAAAGACCATGGAGAAGGCGGTTCCGGTGATTTCGGCGATCCCCGGTCCACTTGGCAGCAGTGGCAGGGCTTTTGAGAATTTAAGAGAAATCATAAAAAGGGCAATCGGAGCAGATATTTTTTAAGGAGAAAAGAACATGGAAGTTGGGAGAATTGTAAAAGTTGCAGGTCCCCTCGTGGTGGCAGAGGGAATGAGCGGGGCTAAAATGTATGATGTGGCCCTGGTTAGCGAGAAAAAACTATTGGGCGAGATTATCGAGCTCAAGGGGGACCTTGCATCCATTCAGGTTTATGAGGAAACTGCAGGTGTAGGGCCAGGTGAGCCTGTGTATCCCACAGGTGCTCCTCTTTCTGTGGAGCTTGGCCCGGGCCTGATCAGGTCAATTTATGATGGTGTTGAGAGGCCGCTTGATAAGATCGCAGCACTTGCAGGCGATTTTATCACAAGGGGTATCCACGTTCCTGCACTGGATAGGGAGAAAAAATGGCACTTCAAGCCCACGAAGAAAAAAGGTGACACTGTCGAAGCCGGCGATGTGATTGGAGAGGTTCAGGAAACCGAGTTAGTTGTCCACAAAATCATGGTCCCACCGGGTGTTAGGGGTGAACTTGTCGAGATTCAAGAGGGCGAGTACACGGTCGAGGAGCCTGTGGCGAAAGTGAAGACACCGGAAGGCGAAACAAAAGACATCATAATGATGCAGAAATGGCCCGTTCGTAAGCCGAGACCGTTCAGGGAGAAGGTGCTTCCGATCGAGCTCATGGTGACCGGACAGCGTGTTATTGATACGTTTTTCCCTGTAACGAAAGGCGGCACAGCCTGTGTTCCCGGTCCCTTTGGCTCTGGCAAGACGGTTATTCAGCACCAGCTTGCAAAGTGGTCTGATGCAGACATCGTGGTTTATATCGGATGCGGTGAGCGTGGAAATGAGATGACAGACGTATTGATTGAATTTCCGGAGTTGAAAGACCCGCGTTCAGGGCTGCCTTTAATGGAGAGAACAGTTCTTATTGCCAATACATCCAACATGCCTGTGGCAGCCCGCGAGGCTTCAGTTTACACAGGAATTACCATTGCCGAGTATTTCAGGGATATGGGCTATTCCGTTGCCCTCATGGCCGATTCCACATCAAGATGGGCTGAGGCAATGAGGGAGATTTCAGGGCGTCTTGAGGAGATGCCCGGCGAAGAGGGATACCCGGCATACCTTGCAGCAAGGGTTGCAACATTCTATGAAAGGGCCGGGCGCGTGAAATGCCTCGGCTCACCGGATAGAGAAGGCTCACTCACCGTTATCGGTGCGGTCTCACCTCCCGGTGGTGACCTCTCAGACCCTGTGGTTCAGGCAACCCTCAGGGTTGTGAAAGTATTCTGGTCACTCGAGGATAAGCTTGCATACAGAAGGCATTTCCCTGCAATTAACTGGCTCACATCCTATTCCCTCTACAGGGATATTTCAAAGGAGTGGCTATCGAAGAATGTGGCAGAGGATTTCTTTGACCTTACAAACTATGCCATGAGGATACTTGAAAAAGAGGCTGAGCTTGAGGAGATTGTCAGACTTGTGGGAGTTGAAAACCTTTCACAGGAAGACCAGTTGCTTCTTGAGATTGCCCGCTCCATCAGAGAAGATTTTCTGCACCAGAACGCATTCCATGAGGTGGACACTTATTCATCACTCAAAAAACAGTATCTCATGCTCAAAACCATCATTTTCTTCTACGAGCAGCTCAAAAAGATGATCGAACAGGGCAAGACAGTTGCGGAGCTCAAAGAGTTACCTACCTGGGAGCGGATTGCAAGGATGAAATATGCCACCGAGGACAAAATTGAAGAAGTAACAAAATCCATACAGGAGGAAATTCAAAATGCCGTCTCTGTCGCTTAATTCCAAGAAATTTATCGAATATCAGGCTGTTAATGACATCTCCGGTCCTCTTCTCCTTGTTGAGGGAGTGGAGGGTGTTAAATATGCAGAGCTCGTGGAAATTGTGCTTCCATCTGGCGAATCAAGGCACGGACAGGTGCTCCAGGTGGAGCGCGACAAGGCCCTGATTCAGGTTTTTGAGGGAACCACCGGAATTGATACACCAAAGACGAAGGTTAGATTTCTTGCGAAGGGAATTGAACTTCCGCTCTCAACAGACATGCTGGGCAGGGTCTTCGATGGTCTTGGAAGGCCCATTGATGGTGGCCCGGAGATTATTGCTGAGGAGAGAAGGGACATAAACGGTGCCCCTATCAATCCCTATTCGAGGGACTATCCTAACGAGTTTATTCAGACGGGAATTTCTGCAATTGACGGACTCAATACACTTGTGAGGGGTCAAAAGCTACCCATTTTTTCAGGCTCGGGATTGCCGCACAATAAACTTGCTGCTCAGATTGCGCGTCAGGCAAAGGTGCTCGGTGAGCAGGAAGAGTTTGCCGTGGTTTTCGGGGCCATGGGAATTACCTTTGAAGAGGCAGAATTTTTCATCAACGATTTTAAAAAGACCGGCGCGCTTGAGAGAACAGTGCTTTTCCTGAACCTTGCAGATGACCCGGCAATTGAGAGAATCGCGACACCAAGGGTTGTTTTGACCACTGCCGAATACCTCGCATTCACCAAAGATTACCACGTGCTTGTGATTTTGACAGATATGACCAACTACTGTGAGGCGCTGCGTGAGATTTCCGCGGCAAGGAAAGAGGTGCCGGGACGTCGTGGATATCCGGGCTATCTTTACACGGACCTTGCGACAATTTATGAGAGGGCTGGAAGGATTAAAAACAAGAAGGGGTCCATCACGTTGATTCCCATTTTGACCATGCCTGAGGATGACAAAACCCATCCAATTCCGGACCTAACGGGCTATATTACAGAGGGCCAGATCATTCTTTCAAGGGCACTTCACAGAAAGAAGATTTACCCACCCATTGATGTATTGCCCTCACTTTCGCGTTTGAAGGACAAGGGAATTGGTGAAGGGAAAACGAGGGAAGACCACTCAGACGTATTCAACCAGCTTTTTGCTGCCTATGCCCGCGGTAAAGAGGCTCAGGAGCTTGCGGTGATTTTGGGTGAGGCCGCTCTTTCTGAGATGGATAAGCTCTACTACAAATTTGCCGACATATTTGAGGAAAGGTATGTGGGGCAGGGGGAATACGAGGACAGAAGCATTTTCCAGACGCTGGACCTCGGCTGGGAGCTCCTCTCCATGTTCCCGAGATCAGAGCTCAAGCGTATCAGAGACGAATATCTGGATAAGTATTTACCAAGGTTTAAGAAAGAGGAATCATGAAGCTTGATGTTAATCCGACCCGAATGGAGCTGCTCCGCTTGAAAAAGCGGACAGCTCTTGCAAAGCGCGGACACAAACTCCTGAAGGATAAGCAGGACGAGCTCGTGCGGCAGCTCTTGATTCTGATGCGTGGTATAAAGGAGCTGAGGGAAGAGGTTGAGAAGGAACTAACTGAGACCACAAGGAGATTTCTCTTTGCACGTGCCTTGATGGAGCCGGAGGAAGTGAAAGAGGCATTTTTAATACCTACTAAAAATATTAAGGTCATAGAAAAGCTTATCGTGCTCATGAACCTGAAGGTGCCTGAATTTGAGCAGGAAATTTCCGGTGAGATGATTTCCTACAGTTTTATAACCACATCCTCGGAACTTGATGCCTCACTTTTGGCCCTTGAGAGTGTAGTTGAAAAACTTATTGACCTTGCCTCAAAGGAAAAGGCCCTTCAGATGATTGCCGACGAAATCGTCCGCACCCGCAGACGGGTAAATTCACTTGAGTATGTCTTAATTCCCAGTCTTGAGGAGACGGTAAAATTCATTACCATGAAACTCTCCGAAATGGAACGCTCCGACCAGGTGAGAATAATGAAGATAAAGGATATAGTAAGGGCACATTAGGGTGTAAAACAGGGAAAAACGGATCCAGCCAGAAAGAGGGACTGAATAGGTTTTTTAAATCAGCAAAGTCAGGTATGCAGGAGTATTGAAACTCCGGTAATGAGCGATTAATACCTAAATGTCACTTGTAGCAATCTATGGTGGAGAGAAACGATACCATGAAAAATTTGTCTGAAATAATTGAAATTTTAAGGGACCACAGGGAGGAGCTTAGGATAAAATATAAGATTGAGGAAATAAAGATTTTTGGTTCTTATGTAAGGGGTGAGCAGAAAGAGTCAAGTGACATTGATTTAATTGTGAAATTTAGGGAAATTCCCACGCTTATCGAATTTGTGAGGATTCAGGAGGAGTTAGAGAGGATTCTGGGAATAAAAGTTGACCTTCTCACCGAGGAAAGCATAAGTCCTTTTATAAAACCATACATAAAAGACGTAGTGACAGTATGAAATCCCCTAAGCCCTATCTTAAACATATCTTACAGGAATGCGAATTTCTGATGGAAAAATCCAAAGGAATGAGCTTTGGTGATTTTATTAAAGACCCCGTTTTGGTACGTGCATTTATAAGAAGTCTTGAAATAATAGGTGAGGCGGTTAAAAATTTGCCAGCAGAGTTTAAGGAAAAATATCCGGAGGTTCCTTGGAAAGAAATTGCGGGGATGAGGGATAAGCTTATCCATGAATATTTCGGAGTGAATTACGAAATCATATGGAAAACTATTCATAAAGATGTTCCGGAACTAAAAATTAAAATTGAGAAAATTATGAGAAATGAAAAGTGGTAATAAACTCAGGTTGCCCTATGAGGATTACTTCACTTTATAACTCATACATCCTTTCCATGTTTATTCCGTAGAGATCTATCATAGAGTCCAACAATTAAATAAATTCATCGTACAGGAATCTGTAAATTTAAATCTCCCCAACAGGTATTGCCCAGATATTGCTTAAGAGCTTGATGATCCTATCACCTGTGTAAACGATAAATCCAGCTTCACAATCGTTGTTTTCACAGAAAAATATAAGATTGGTAGCATCTTTCATTGTAACTTCCTCTTTAAATTTAGCCTCTATGCCAATGACCCTTCTCTTATACTCCAGGACAAAGTCCACTTCTCTTTCTGTGCTACCTGAGGTTCGCCAGAAGTATAATTCTCCACCAAAGGCATTTTTCATTGCTAAGAGCTGGAGAAAAACAAAATTTTCAAACAGTCGTCCCCATTCTTTTTGTGTGGGCTCTTCCGTCTTCATTAAATGGAAACTCAGAGCAGGGTCAATAAAATAAATCTTGGGTGTTTTCCTTATTCTCGAAATCTTTCCTTTGAGATATGGTCTTAACTTGAAGATTATGAATGAGGTCTCAAGGATATTGATCCATCTGTGAGTTGTTGGCACGCTTATTCCAATATTTCTCGCAATATCAGTTTCTACCAGTAAGTTACCGGTCATGTGGGCTAAGATTTCAAGCATTCTATGGAAATCTGCAAGATTGGAAATAGAGGAAATGTCCCTTAAATCCCTCTCAATGTAAGTTTTGATATATCCATACCACCAAATCCTGTAACTTCTCTTTAAGAGCATTGTTGCTGGCATTGACCCATTTATTATCCTCGATTTTACATCTACCTTCTGGATTCTCCTTCCCTCTGGCTCAATCTCATTATACAAGAAATCAAATAGCACTCCTGGGGCTTTTTCTTCCCATTCTCTCAGGGCAAATGGTAAGAGTGAAAAAATAACACTTCTACCAGCCAGAGTTTCGCTAACATTTTTCATAACCAGAATATTTGCTGAGCCTGTGAGTAAGAATTTAAAATTTTCGTTGTCCGCAAGGAGTTTGATATTTAAAAGGAGTTCTGGTGCCCTTTGAATCTCATCTATAACAAGATGCTTCTCTTTTCTCAGCACAAGTTCAGGATTTTTCTTAATTATAGCCAGTGTATCTAAATCATCCAGATTGATATAACCCCAAGAGCTAAAAGGCTCTTCGTGCTTCACGAATGTGGTTTTACCAACCTGTCTTGCGCCAGTGAGGGTAATAACAGAAATAGCTCCACTTTCCATCATTTCAGTGGCAATTTTGACAGAGTGAGCAAGCCATCTTTTGCGGTAGTGAAATTTTTTCATTGCATGAAAAATTTTATTTCATCGGGAGAAAAATATCAATATTACGAGAGCTTGTTCGAAAATTCCCCCTCCTCTCCTCCCCCCACGCACTTTGTGCGTGGGGGGAGGAACAAGGTGGGGGGTAAATTTTTCCTCAAAAATCAAAGAATTTGAGATTTTTTCGAACAGGCTCATATTACGAGGATCGTGATCGAAGAGGCTTGAATATTGGTTGCGACACTTTTCCCCCGAGCCCATTATCTCGCGCTTCAGATGAATCTGAAGATTTTCTTTTCTTCTCTTCAGGGAAAGATAAGGTGGGGGCCTTTCCATGTGAAATTTATGAATTCAAGATGTAACTCTCCCCAAGAGTGATTTTTTCAGGAATAAGAGGTTTTTGGATAAGCAAACTCTCCTCATATTCGGATCTAATAAGTTCATCATATAAGAGCAATTGCTTATTTATTCAAACCGGCAATTTGGTAATTTTGAAGCAGACTCACGGATTTTCTTGCATGTTTGGCGGTGGGTCATTACCATTTGAGAAAAGGAGGTTGGGTTATGAGTTTATTACTTGCCCTCGTCGTTTCGTTTAGTTTTCATATAACCGGGCCACAAATTACTTTTAAGGGGCAAAAGCCTGTGGTACTTGATTCGGATTTTGTGCTCCCTGCCACTGCTGGAGTCCCCGCAATTCCCATGAAAGCATACTTTTTCGCAGTTGATGGAAACCTGAAGAGTTTCAAAATTAAGCATATACAGTTTGAGAACATCCCCGGAAAATTCAATATTCCAGCCGTTCCTCCTCCGGCCATACTTTCACTCAAGAAGCCTGCAAAAGGCTATCCGGACCCTGCGATTTATAGGAAAGACGCTTTTTACCCGAAATCGCCTGCTATTTTTAGAGGAATTTATACACTTTTAGGTCAAAAGGTCGCCTCACTCATTTTTTATCCCTACAGGTACAATCCTGTGAGAAGGAAGCTTCAGCTTGTCAAATCAGTGGACATCGAAATAGAGACCACACCGGCGAAAACCTCTATAAAGAAATCCAGAATCACTGCCTCAATGATAAAGGACGCCATCTCTTCACTCGTCGCAAACAGTGAAGATGTTTCTCTTTCCATTGATACAATTCAAAATGGAATAGACTACCTCATCATTACAAACACAGATATGTCTAACGCCTTTGATTCACTTGCAAGGTGGTACAGAAAATTAGGGTTTGAAACTGAGGTCAGGACAGTGGAGTGGATAGGCTCCCACTATTCAGGTCGTGACCTTGCCGAGAAGATAAGAAACTACCTTAAAGTATGCAATCAGGATTCTGGCCTAACCTTTGTGCTCCTTGGAGGAGATGTTGAGCAGGTTCCTGCAAGAGTGGCCTATGCCATGACCTCTGGTGCAGGATACGTTAGCGATGAGGACAGCATAAGGGCGGACCTTTACTATTCTGACCTTGACGGCACCTGGGATGCTAATAATAACGGAACTTTTGGCGAAGTTGCGGACTCAGTTGACCTCTATCCAGATGTATTTGTTGGCAGGGCACCGGTCAGGAATTCAGAGGAAGCTATGACATTCGTGAGAAAAGTGATAGCATACGAAAATCCTGCCCCTCAGTACAGGGACTATCAAAATAAAGTACTCTTCTTTGCAGAAGTACTGTGGAATGATCCGTTCACTGACGAGGGAGTTGCAAAAGACATGATTGATAGCCTCTATATTCCGCCCGGGCAAATTATTACCAAACTTTACGAAACTCGAGGGAATGAAAACTCTGCAGCGGTAGAAAATTCCATAAATGGTGGCGTTAACCTCTTAAACCACGATGGACATGGCTGGTATACGGTTATGGGAACAGGCCCTGACGTGATTAGAACATCTGATATTGATAATTTGACAAACGGTTTGAGGCTTGGAATTCTTTACTCCATAGGTTGTTGGGTTGGGGCATTTGATAGGGATGCAATATCCGAGCACTTTATAAGAAATCCCCATGGCGGCGGAGTGGCGTTTATTGGTAATTCTCGATACGGCTGGGGCTCTCCAGGAAATCCGGGATACGGCTACTCGGATAAGTTTGATGAGATGTTTTATCGCGCTCTATTATGGTACAACGAGTTCCGTGCAGGTATGGCTCTTGCATTTGATAAAGTGTCATTTGTTCCTTTATCACGTGACGAGAACGTATATAGATGGCACCAGTATCAGCTTAATCTTCTTGGTGACCCTGCTATGCCCATATGGACTGAAATACCGCGGGAAATCTCTGGTGAAATCCCCGATACTGTCATTCAGGGTTCTGAACTGAGGATCAGTTTTGAAAATATTTTAAAAGGACATGTGTATCTAATCCAAGGAGACAGCGTAGTTGAGAGAGGATTCATACATTATGGCAATATAATTTTGCATATACCTTCAGATATTTCTGGACCCCTGACTCTGACAGTTTTCAGGCGTTCTTTTGTGCCCCTTATCAAGCAGATTTACGTTCAGCCTAACGGTTACAATCTTATTGCAGATACTATTTTAGTGAGGGATACAGGGGCTTATCCTGACTCTCTTCTTTCTCCCGGAGAGAGTGGAATCATGAGAGTTATTATCAGGAATTCCGGCAATGCTACATCACCGCCGGTACAGGTTTCACTTACTTCTACTGACAGTGTTCTTCAGGTTTCTACCGGTACTTTAAGTTTACCATCACTTTCGCCATCAGGTTCAGATACCCTTAATTTTTCATATTCTGTAGATAGCTGCAGACCTCACATTTCCATCCTGATTTTGAGAATGGGGAGTGATACTTCGTTTTTGAGATTGCTTATAACACGTCCAGTCCTGAGGGGGGAAGGATATGTAACTGAAAACATTGTTCCCGGCGACACAAATAATGTTATCATTGTACTGGTTAACTATTCTCCCTCGCCGGCAAGAGATGTGACGATTCATATAAACTCCTCCAACCCGGGTATAAGGGTTTTGAACGATTCTCTTTCGTTTGGGGAGATATTAAGAGAGGTAGATTTCACCCTTCCACTTTATGTGGAGAGTGGAGTCCCCATTGGAGAAAGATTTACTCTGATGTTTTCATACCGGGCTTCAGGATATGTGGATTCATGTGCTATTGATGGAGTGGTAGGAAATTCGAGTTACCACGAGGGTTTTGAATCTACACTTGAGGGCTGGACTCTTGGGAACCACTGGTCGGTGGTGGAGAGAAGACATCTTGGCGGTCAAAAATCACTTTACTGTGGCAATCCCGCGTCGTGGAGTTATGGGAACAACTGGACCACTCAGGCGATATCCCCTCCTATAGTACTCGCTTACCAGCCAATTCTTAGTTTTGCGCTATGGTATAGCGTGGCGACCTACGGCTCGGACGGTATTTACATCGAAGTCTCTCATGATGGAATTGTTGATACGCTGGATTTTCTCGGTTCAGGTGGTGCACTTGACTCGCTGACCTCATTTGTGAATTCATGGGCAGTTTACAGATACCCACTCCGCTTTTTGCACGCCGGGGATACGGTAAGGGTGATTTTTAAGTTTGTAAGTGACGAACAGGATACTGCTGAAGGGTTTTACCTGGATGATTTTTCCATCACCGGATACACGCTTAATCCCTTGGATGTGCACGAAGGGATGGCGAAGAAAACTTTTGAAATTTTTTATATACCCGGAGGCTTCGAAGTAATTCCTCACGTGGGTTCACGTGAATTGCTCAAAGTTTACGATGTAACTGGAAGGGTGGTCAGGACAAGACTCATAAATGGAAGAGGAATTTATAAGGTGAGGAATCTCAAAGCCGGAGTTTATTTCGTCAGGATTGGAAAAACGGTGAAGAGGATTGCGGTTTTGAAGTAGAAAGAACACCGCTTGAGAAGTTGTGTATCCATACACATCGTGTAGAGAGAGTGGGATGACTTTTGCTGACAACCGTAAATTTTACGAATAAACACTGCATTTTCTTGTCGATTTAATGGGTTTGCTATATAGTAAATGTATGAAAGTCCTCGTTATTGTTATTAACGACAGGCTTTATGGTTTTGAGCTAAAGAAAACCCGCCGAATTGTGCCGGATATAAGTTATACGCCTATCCCCTTCGTTCCTGATATTTTCAAAGGACTTGCGATGGTAATGGGAGAGGTTACCATTATCGTTTCACTCAACAAAATCCTTGGCATAGAGGATTTCGAAGGTAACGAAGAGCTTTTCCTTATTGTCAAAGGGCGCGAGAATGACTGGGGATTCCCTATCCACAACATCTATGATATTGTCACCATTGAAGAGAGCGACCTTGAAGAGCTTGAAGACCCCTTTGTGATCGGAGATTTCAAGATCGGGGATAAGGTAATTCTGTTGCTTGATACAGACCGGATCGAGGAACATTTATATGAATCAGTTTCTAATATTCAGAAGTAACGACTCAGTTCTTGGGGTAGAGGTTTCAAAAGTGTCAGGCATAACTGCCGCTAAAGAGGCCGATGAGCTGGTTTCAGCATCAAAGTGTTTGTTTCACAAAGAAGAGGATGAAAAATATGTAGTCTGGCGTGGTAATATTGGGCTGAAAGTGAAGGAGGTTCATGACGTGTTTGAAATAGATGAAATCCACAAAATTCCAGAAATGTTTTCAAGCCTGCCATTTATAGGCATCAGTGTTTTTGAAAAAAAGCTTGTGTATCTCGTGGATTTTGATGGAACTCTCGAATTTTGCTTAAAAAAGGGGGAAGAATATGGAAAATAAAGGCAAGGCACAGCTGTGGCTTTTTCTCACGATTTTTGCTGGATTAATCTTCAATTTTGTGATGCCCCCGATTTTCCTGAATGTGACTTATAGGTTCTCCGGTGGGTACATATTTACCTCGTTTATTGTTTATCTCATTCTGGTCATCCTCTTTGCACCAGCGCCTTTTCTAATTTTTTCGCCCTGCAGCGCCGTGGAGAAGACGCTAAACAGGGAAAATAGCGAGAAATGTTTTGTAGAAACTCACAGAAACATTGTATACATTGACATTTACATAGTAGTTCTTTTCACTCTGGCAGGTTATATAATCGCCCTCGATCTATTTAAGCGTGGTCTCTGGACAAGACTGGATTTTGTGAGTTTCATCATCTGGAGTTTTGCCACCGGGCTTGGGGTAGGATTGCTGGCTTCCAGTGGTTTCCGCCTCATCATGCTCGATTACTATAAAGCGCTGAAGGTTTTTCAGAAGCCAAAATATATAAAGCGCTCCGTCAAACTTGTTATTCTCTACATGACCATAATGAGCGTTTTTATCTCTATCGTTTACATGACCCTTGCCAGTTACCGCCAGATACATGCGAAAATGGAAGTTGAGAAGAAAGCTGTGATACAGAAAATGGAAAAAATAAGAAAGTTGCCTGTGGAAGATGCTATAACAGAGATTGGTTTTCTGCAGGATGACATAGAGGAACTCTTCTCTCAGAACTGGAAGATGGGGTATCTTTATACACTCCCCCTGATACTGCTTATTGTGGTGGCATTGAATCCCATTGTTTTTGCCATCGAACTCCGACGATCCCTCTATAATCTGCTTGAGAGTACCGAGAAGGCCGCAAATGGTGACCTTCGCTCATTTATTCCCGTTACCAGGGTTGATGAGGTGGGCGAGCTCACCTCTATGTTTAATCTTATGATAGAGAGCCTCGGGAGAATGGTGAAAAATATCCTTCATCTTGGCTCACAGATTGATGCCCTTTCGAATAATATTAAGAAATCCATAACCGACAATTCCACTTCAATTGCCGAGATTTCAGCGTCTGTCCAGCAGATATCAGCCAGTATAGAAGAGTTCAAACGCTCTGTGGAGGACATTCACAGCCAGATTCAGGACCTTAACCAGAAGATGGAGAAGGCTGGAGACACAGTTGAAGCAAACAAAGCCCTTCTTGAAGGTCTTTTTAAGGATATAGACCTTCTCACCGCAGGTATTCAAAACATCTCTGATAAGGTTCAAAACCTCTCCCAGAAAATCTCAATGATCGGAGAGGTGGGCAATGTCATTTATAAAATTGCCGATGATACCCATCTTTTATCTATAAATGCCTCAATAGAGGCATCTGTTGCCGGGGAGTACGGTAAGAGATTCTCCATCATTGCGTCGGAGATCAGAAAACTCGCAGAAGACGCGAAGAATTTTGCATCACAAATTGAGTCTATCATAAAAGAGATCACACAGGCAGCAAGTGAAGCAATAACTACAACAGAGAAGAGCGTTTCAGATGCTGGCAAAAGCCTTGCAAAGATTGGTGAAGCCAGAAAAACCCTTGACCTTTTATTTTCAAGTGTTATTGAGGGAAGAAAGAGCATTTCCATTATTGAGAGATCTACAGGGCAGCAGGAAACGTCTATAAAACAGCTTGCCGAGGCGCTGAAAGAAGTTAAAAAGGCTATCGAGATGATTCGCCAGTCCTCCCATGACCTCGAAAATAGCTTCAATAATTTCAGCAACCAGATTGAAATTCTCAACCAGGAAATAAAGAGATTTAAGATAAACGAGGAGAAGTGAGATGGAGAGAAAGGGCTTTAATTTAATAAATTTGTGGGTATTCTTCTGGCTACTTGTAGAATTGTTCGTGAGTTACTGGATAGGACCCAGACTGCTTTTTGCTGATAAAGCCCATGTTGACCTCGCCGTTAAATTGGGCATATACATAGCAATCTTTTCTGTCTTTGCAATTTCCATTTTTTATATAGTTTATACTATTCCCATCTCAGGTTACGTTACAGGCAAGGCCAGGGTTGACAGGAGACTTGTTGTCAAAAGAACTTTTGATTTGCCTCTTTTCCTCTCAATTTATGCCTTTATTGTTACAGGTGTATTGCCTATGGGGTATGTTTACATCAGAGGGGCAACCACGCTGGCGGACGATGCTTTTTATGCCTTTATCCTCTGGATTTTTGCCAGCTCTCTTGCGTACTCAATGATAATCCTTGCGGGACTTGACCTGTTTACCACTTACATACTGGAAAGTCTGAAGATTGATAAACGCGAGAGATTTGGTTTCCTCAAGAGAAGCCTCAAATATGAGCTTCCCATAGGGGTTATAACAACGGTCCTTTTTTCTGTAATTTATGCTACTTTAATCGAATATGGTGCCTTTAACAGGTATTCCTCCCAGATAATCTATCTACTCGGGGATACTTACAAAAATGTTCATCAGATCGCCCTTCAGGCTCGAGGACATTACCTCAAGATCATGATGATTTTTTCCATTGTGCTTTTCCTCGTTGTGACCTTTGTGGTAATCCTCGAAGGGATAAAAAGAAGCAGGGCACTAAAGATCTTAAGAGATGTGTTTCCGAAAATCACTGAAGGTTATTTGAATGTGCGCGCCTATTCCATTACTCCCGATGAGATCGGTTCTATAGTGCTCTATTTAAACGAAATGCTGGATAGAAATGCAACTATTGTCAAAAAAATTAAAATCACAGCCGAGTCTATTAACAAACTGAGTGAGCAGATTAAGAGTTCCATTGACTCATCCTTTGCCTCTATTATGGAGCAGACCGGAGCAGTGGGGGAGCTGTCAGCTGCTGCTCAGGAGCTTGAGAAAACTTCTGAAGAAATACACTCTTTCATTTCCCGGGTCGCTAAATTTGCAGAGGAGACCATGGAAAAAATTGTGAACGCCAATTCGGTCATGCAGGATACCCTGGACAAGTACTCCAGCTTGATAAACTGGATTCAGACAGTTTCTGATGAAATTCTTTCGCTGGAAAATAAAGCTGCTGGCATTGTTGATATCGTGAGATCAATCCAGAATGTGGCCAGGGAGACGCGTATCCTTTCGGTCAACGCGGCGATTGAGGCGGAGGCCGCAGGGGAGAGCGGGAAAAGGTTTACTATCGTGGCTGAGGAAATTCGAAAATTGGCCGGTGACTCCGATAAAGCTGCAAGGAGCATCGAAAATCTTGCCCACGAGATAAACGATACCATAGAAAAAGCGGTATTGAACTTTGAGACCAGTTTGGCCGAGGCATCAACAGGTGAGCAAAATATCAAGCAAACAAGGAAGTATCTTAAGGAAATCATAGAGAGTTCCAGACTCATTAGAGACTGGACGGGTGAGGCTGTCCAGTATACCAATGAGGAAAAGAAGTCCAGTGAAAATGTTGCAATTGCTGCCAGCAATCTCAATTCAGCCATCAAAACATTGAGCGCTTCTGCAAAGCAAATAGCCGAGGCCTACGAAGAACTGGTTCAATCTGTTAGAAGCCTCGTAGAGAGTACCTCCATTTTCAAAGTCTAAATCATGGGCATCGAAGGTTTCGACGAAATTATCAATGTCTTCAAGGATGAGGTTCGTGGTAGATTAAAAAATATAGAAGACGGTTTAATCGCACTCCAGAGCAATCCCGAGGACCAGGAGATTCTCGATAACCTCCAGCGTGAGGCCCACACCATTAAAGGGGCAGCAAGGATGGTGGGGTACTCCAGAACAGGCGAGGTGGCACATGCACTTGAGACATTAATAAAGAGGTATAGAAGCGGGGAAGTTGAAACCGAAAAAATGGTTAAGGCTGCTCTCAGGGCTGTTGATTACATCAGAAATGCCATAGAAAAGGGCGAATCAGATGAAAAGTCTGTGCTTGAGGTTCTCGAAAATCCGGATAAATTGCAGGGTGAGGGCACGGTAGAAATCACGAAAAGCTTTGAAGTCGAGGATGTCTGGAAATTTATACCTGTTGAATATGAGCAGATAGAAAAACTCTCACAAAAGCTGGAAGACCTCTACATGCGAACAGTTGGGATTGTGCGCTATAGAAAAGACCTTTTAAGCCAGATAGAAGACCGAAAGACTGCTGAAATAATTGAAAAATTATTGAGCGATTTTGACTTTTTCAGGAAGAGTTTACATCAACTGACAATGGAAATTTCTGATTTACGTCTTGTGCCCGTTTCCAAAGTTTTTGACTCCATCACCCGGCCTATTTACGAGATTGCCACCTCACTGGGAAAGAAAGTGAAGGTCAATCTC
This sequence comes from Caldifarciminota bacterium, assembly GCA_015489415.1. Taxonomy (GTDB): domain Bacteria; phylum Hydrothermota; class Hydrothermia; order B15-G9; family WFZT01; genus WFZT01. The sequence goes on from WFZT01000285.1 coordinate 26,664, forward strand.
AGGTCCACTGATATCAAAATCGATAAACGTATCCTGGACTCCATCCTTGATTCAATTATTCATCTCATAAGAAACGCACTTGACCATGGAATAGAACCCCCGGAGGAGAGGGTTAAAAAGGGAAAGCCAGAATATGGAACCCTGTATTTGTCTGCCTTTGAGCGAGAGGGGAAAGTAGTTATCCAGATTGAGGATGATGGACGTGGAATAGATACAGAGCAGGTTGTAAAAAAAGCGGTTGAAAAAGGAATAATTGACCAGGAAACAGCAGCACACTTAAGTGAGAAGGAAAAAATAGACCTCATTTTTATCCACGGATTTTCTACAAAGGAGCGGGTAAGCGACATGTCAGGAAGAGGTGTGGGGATGGATGTGGTGAAATCGAGGGTAGAGGAGCTCGGTGGAGAGATTAGCGTCGAGACAACACCGGGCTACGGAACACGCATCGAGCTCATATTACCATTAACCATTGCCACCGTTAACCTTATTTTCTTTAGGATCGGTGAATTTACCTTTGCTTATCCTTCTTACCATGTGGAAAACATCATAAGGATTGAGAAAAATCGGCTTATAACTCTGTCAAACGGTCGGAAATACTACGATGTGGGAGAGGAGAGAATACCAGTTGTGGACCTCGTTCCAGCAGGAGAGGGCCTTGAATATCTGATAGTTACGCGTAGAAACCGAATTGGTTATATGGTTAATGAAATCGTGGGAGAGGAATCAGTTGTCATCAAGAGAATGTCCGGTCCGCTCAAAAACCTGAGCATGTTGAAGGGATTTGTTCCCCTTTCTACCGAGAATATCGCATATCTCATTGATCTCTCAGAAATGTCCATCATGGAATCCATGCTGAAGTTTAGAGAAGAGATTAAATCCCACGTGAGACCTGAGGAAGTCAAAAGAAAGAGAATTCTCGTTGTGGATGATTCCCCTGCCACGAGGGAAGTTGTCTCTGGCCTCTTAAGGGGAGCGGGCTATGAAGTTGTTACAGCTGAGAATGGTATTCAGGCCATGCGTGAACTCGGAAAAGAAGACTTTGATCTTGTGGTGACAGATATTAACATGCCTCAGATGGATGGCTATGAGCTTACAAAATACATACGAGAAACTCCACATTTAAAAGCGTTACCTGTTATAATGTTAACGTCATTCGGAAGTGCAGAGGAGAGGAAGAAAGGTAAAGAGGTAGGTGCTGACGAATATCTAACAAAAGGGTCGTTTGACCCGGCTAAGTTCCTTGAAATTATACGAAAATATCTGGAGGGAAGATAAGTGGGAAAGATTAGAGTTTTGCTCGTTGAAGACTCGCCGACACAGAGGATTCTTGAAAAGAAGTTGCTGGAGAATGATCCAGAGATAGAGATTATAGGTGAAGCTACAGATGGCGAGGAGGCGGTTGAAAAAGCCCTTGAGCTGAAACCAGATGTTATCCTACTCGATTTGCAGCTCCCCAAAATGGACGGGCTGGAAGTAATCAAGAAAATAATGTCAAAGGAACCCATCCCCATTCTGGTTTTATCGTCCGTAGTCAATAAATCTGAAAAATTCTCATCCATGGAAGCCCTTAGAAGAGGCGCCGTAAATGTAATGGAGAAACCCTCAATAGAAAAAGGTCAGAGCTGGATGCAGATTGCGAGTGAGATTATTAAGAATGTAAAAGAGGTTTCAAAAGTTCATGTGGTGCCTCACATTGAAATTTCTACCATAGCTC
>WFZT01000286.1 GCA_015489415.1 Caldifarciminota bacterium
AACACATCAAACTGCCTGTAGCTGAAATTTTTGTTAAAAACCGCATTGCCACGGAGTTCTTTGTAGAGATTTTTACTCTCATTACCAAAGGTAAGGCGTAGATTGGCGGGCACTACATCAGCCACAAGAGAGGCGGACCAGCCTGAGTTATCGAGAGGGTTTCTGGAAGTTCCAAAATATTCGAGAAAGTCCAGTCCAGCGGAGGGATTTAACTTCAGAAAATCTCCAAGTGGTGTCGAATAAAATCCTCTGAGCATCAAGTTCCTCTTACCTAAATAGCTTTTACCTCTCCTCTCCAGCTTTAGGTCAAATCCAGTCGTAAACTGAAACACCCTTCCTTCATTCCCCTGACGTTTGTATCCCACCTGATAAGTCATGGAATTTTTCGAACGGGCAAGAAGTCGGTCATAGCTATTCTCAATATTAGCGTTGAAATACATGCCAGTTTTAAGTTCCCAGCTAACCCTTGTTGAATAATTTTTGTAATTTCTGACGGAAAGAATGTCTGTGTATATGTTGAATCCGAGGATGGCAATAAGAATGAAATTCATTGCCCGGGTTGGATAAGCTTTTCCTTTAAAAGTTTGGGGCTGAAGGGTTTTGTAACAACAAAATCCGCACCGTTCTCTATCAAAGTATCCCTGTCAAACTCCTGTCCGGAGGTGGTCACAACAAAAATCTTTGCTTTATTTTTAGAGACCCGGATGGTCTTGATAAGCTCGATAGTCTTTTTTATATCCATGTTTCCACCAATTACCACAACGGGCTCGCTCTCCTTGTGGATACCATCAAGGAATTCCACTGCATTGTCAAAGCATTTCACCTCTTTCACAAGCTCGAAGATTATTCTCTTTGTAGTGGGGTCATCGAGAAACACATAAATCATTTTTTCCTCACAAGTAAAAATGTCATGTCGTCCTGGTGTCGGTTTTTAGTATAATCCAGAATGGAAGTCTTGAGGGTTTCGGCAATCTCGCTTATATCTTTGTGGATATTGGCAGAGATTATATGTGCAACCCTTTTAAGTCCAAAAGGGTGTCCCCTGGGATTTCTTGCATCAACCAGCCCATCTGTATACATAAAGACCAGGTCTCCACTCGAAAGATTGGACCTTTGAACATGAAACTCTGCATCCGGGAAAATACCGAGCGGCATGCCTGAATTCTTAAACGATTTCATTTTGCCACTTTCTTTGAAAATGAGAGGAGGTGGATGCCCTGCTATACTTACCTTGATCCTCTCTCCCTCTATATCGATGATTGAGGCAGTTACAAATATTTCCACGCCGCTTAAATCTTTGCTTAGAAAATGGTTTAAAAGTGGCATAACCTGGTCTATTTTCCTGTCCCGGAGAGCCCTGAAAAAGCTCCTGAAAGAAGACATATAGAGTGCTGAGCCAAGTCCATGTCCTGAGACGTCACCGATTACAGCCCTGATTTTGTCATCTGCTACGATATAATCAAAATAGTCACCACCGACATAGCCCGCAGGTATGCAGACCCCCACAATGGAAACATGGTCGTTTTCAAATTTTTCAGGTGGCAGAAGGCTTTTCTGGATATTGGCAGCAATTTCGAGTTCGTGCTTCAATATCTCGTTTTTTCTCATCTCTTTTATGAGACGTGTATTGAGAATGAACGCTCCCGCGGCTCTTGCAAGAGCTGTTACAAGCTTCAGGTCTCCCGCAGTAAACACGCCGTTCTCCTTGTCCGCGAGGTTAATAACACCAAGAGGAGTTTCTTCACCCCTGATGTTCCTTGCAAGTATTGGGACGATCAGGAAGGATTTTGATGAGTATTCCCCGCGTTTAGGGAGCTTTATATTTTTCGGAAGCTTTTCTATATCCTCAACGAGTAGAGGTCTTCTCTTTTCAAGCACCCAACCTGCATAAGGGTCACCTACACGGACTTCAACCTTTTTTAAAACCCTATCAGGAATGCCTTTCGCGTGAACAATACGCATTTTCTCACCTGATTCATCGAGAAGCATAACAGACGCCCTGCGCGCTTTAACGATACCAACGGCTTCTTCCAGGACCACCCGCGAAACCTCGTTTTCATCAAGCAAGGAGCCAAGGTTCTCATTAATCGTGTGGAAAATGTGAAGCTCTTCGTAGGCATCGATGATATCACGAACAATGTAGCGAATTTCCTCCTCTTCGTGCTTAATAACGTCCATAAAGCCGTTCATTACAGGGAAAAATTCTGGCGGGATTTTCCCTATTTCGACTCCATCGAATCTGTAGGGCTTACCATCACCAAGTAGCGCGGCTATCCCCTTCAGCTTTTTAAGAATTGACTCTGGAAGATACATGTTTCCTCAAAACGAAGACATTCCCATCCGGCCCCTTCTCATGATGAAAGTTGTCCACGAGGGATTTAGCAATTTTAAGACCGAAGCCACTTTCAGAAAGGGGATCGGTGTCTTCTGATTCCACCAGCTCGATTTCGCAGTTCGGGCAAAAGTCCATAACCCTGATCTCAATGGAATCTTCAATCTGCTCTACTTCCACTCCTACTTTGAAAGCTGGATTTTCGTGGTGGGTATGGACTATAACGTTGGTCACTATCTCATTTACGGCAGTTATAAGTCCATAGGAGGTTCGCTCATCAACACCAAGAAGAGATAGGTGGGTTTTGAGCCAATCTCTAATAGACTTCAGGTTTTCGAGCCTGGATTGGACAATGTAGATCGCCATCAGACACTATTCAGAGCATCTTCAACGGTATCGTAAAATTCGAACACTTTATCCAGACCTGTGATTGAGAAAATGTCTCTCATCGGTCGTCTCAATCCAACGAGTTTAACATAGCCACCCATGACTTTGGCACGTTTGAGAAGTGAAATCAACGATACGAGTCCCGAGCTATCGATAAACGGGGTTTCCGAGAGGTCCACGATGTATCTGCTGTGGCCTTTTTCTGCAAAATCTATCACGAGGGGTTTGAAATCCCTCGAGGAGAACGCATCAAGGTCGCCTATGAGTTTGAAGACGACCACTTCGTTCCCGGCCTTATCCTTTTTTGTCTCTGTCTGTATTGTCAATTTGCCTCACCTCTCTTTTTTTGGGGGGCGAAGGCCCTTCGCCCCACAATTTTTTAATACTCTCTCATCAATGCCCTTGCTATCACAAGCCTCTGAATCTGGTTGGTACCCTCGTAAATCTGCGTTATCTTCGCATCCCTCATGTACTTTTCCACAGGGTAATCCTTCATATACCCGTAGCCACCAAAAACCTGTACCGCGTCTGTTGTCACCTTCATGGCTACATCTGAGGCAAAGGCCTTGGCCATTGCCGCCTCTTTGGAGAAACTCTTAACACCGGAATCTGCAAATCTTGCCACTGAATAGACAAGTGAACGTGCGGCCTCAATCTGAATTGCCATGTCTGCAAGCATAAACTGGATACCCTGGAAGGAAATGATGGGTTCACCGAACTGGACACGTGTTTTTGCGTATTTTACAGCCTCTTCCATGGCACCCTGTGCAATTCCAACTGCCTGGGCACCAATAATGGGTCTCGAGCGGTCAAGGGTCATCATGGCAATCCTGAATCCCTCACCCTCACGGCCCAGAAGATTCTCTTTTGGGACCTTCATGTCATCAAAATAGAGCTCGCGCTGGACAGATGCCCTGATGCCCATCTTATCTTCAGCCTTACCAAAGATAAATCCAGGTGTACCTTTCTCAACGATGAAAGCTGAAAGTCCGCGAACACCTTTCGTCGGATTTGTAGATGCAATTACAATGTAAACGTCTGCCTCGCCGCCATTTGTAATAAATTTTTTGGAGCCATTGATGACGTAGTAATCTCCCTCAAGACGAGCGGTAGTTTTAACATTTCCTGCATCAGAGCCTGCCTCCGGCTCCGTGAGGGCAAACGCCCCGTAGAGCTTACCCTCTGCCATCCCGGGTAAATACTTTTTCTTCTGTTCCTCATTCCCCCTCAGAATGATTGGGATCGCTCCGAGTCCCACAACGGCGTAGGAAACAGCCACTCCTGCATCCACTCGGGCAACCTCTTCAACGGCAAGGCACATATTCAAAATAGAGAGTCCTATGCCGCCATATTCCTCAGGAACAAAGAGGCGGAAGAGGTCAAGCTTTGCCATTTCGGTGAGGATTTCTCTCGGGAAAAGGCTCTTTTCGTCGAGTTCCTTTCTTACAGGTTTTATCTTATCCTCTGCAAATTTCCGTATTGTTTCCTTCAATTTTTTCTGCTCTTCTGTCAGAAAATAATCCATTCTAACCTCCTCATGGGTAAATCTTTTCAAGGAGTCTCGGGAATGGTATGGTCTCGCGGACGTGTCTCACTCCGCTCAACCAGGCAATTGTTCTCTCCACCCCGAGACCAAAACCTGAATGAGGCACACTCCCATATTTTCTCAGGTCGAGATACCATTCATAGGCATCTTTTGGAAGGTTGTGCTCTTCAATTCTTTTTAAAAGGGTCTCGTAATCGTCCTCACGCTGGCCGCCCCCGATAATTTCGCCGTAACCCTCAGGGGCGAGCATGTCAACACAGAGGGCAAGCTCTGGATTTTCAGGGTCACGTTTCATGTAGAATGCCTTAACCTTTGCAGGGTAGCGGTGAACCATAACTGGCTTATCAAAACTTTTTGATATCACTGTCTCCTCGTCACCACCGAAATCGTCGCCCCATTCGAATTCCATTCCATTTTCGTGAAGGATTTTTACCGCCTCATCGTAGGTTATTCGCGGGAAAGGTGGTTTGATATTTTCGAGCTTTGATGTGTCGCGCTCGAGGATTTTGAGCTCTTCCTGCCTTTCCTCGAGCACCCTTTCGACAATGTATGAGACAAAGTTCTCTGCAAGCTCCATCACATCGTCCAATTCGTAGTAGGCAACCTCAGGCTCGACCATCCAGAATTCCATGAGGTGACGGCGGGTTTTGGATTTCTCAGCCCTGAAGGTAGGTCCAAAGCAATAAACCTTGCCGTGCGCCATGCAGGCAGCTTCCATGTAAAGCTGGCCCGACTGGGTAAGATAGGCCTTTTCACCAAAATAGTCTGTTTCAAAGAGGGTTGTCGTTCCCTCAACTGCCGCCGGTGTGAGGATGGGCGCGTCAATGCGGATGAAACCATTTTTATCGTAAAAATCGTGGATAGCCTTTTCCACAGTGTGTCTTATGCGCATCAGTGCCCACTGCTTACGAGAGCGAAGCCAGAGATGTCTTTTAGGTAAAAGGACTCCAACATCAGGGATATTGTCCTCGCGAACCTTGGGTATGGGGTAATCTTCTGTTATCTGGTAGACTTTTATGTCCTTGACCGTCAGCTCTACGCCACCGGGAGCGCGCTTTTCCTCTCTCACTGTTCCAATTACTGCGAGGGAAGACTCGTAATAAAGCTCGTCGTACAGATTGAAGACCTCTTCCGGGAGCTCACTCTTGATCATCACCGCCTGGAGATACCCGCTTCCATCTCGTATGATGAGAAATCTGATCTTACCAGATGACCTTTTGTTGTAAAGCCATCCTCTGATTTCAACTTCTTCGCCAATATGGTTTTTCAATTCTGATATGTATGCCACTTTCATGCTCGTTATTTTAATTATTAAGTGCGGTTATTGCAAATAGATGAGCAATCAATGGACAGGTCCAAAATTTTGTCTGATATTAAACATATGAAAAAGGCGATTCTCATTGGATTGGCGGTTCTCTTTACTGGATGTGCAGGCTTAAAAGAGGGAAAACCCTTTACAGCTTATCCCACGGTAAAGATACACAGGCTTAATCCGCATCTTAGAAAATGTGCAGAAAGGGTGAATCTGGAGGAGATTGGCAAACGCCTCGCGAGAAAGACCGGGAGGAAGTTTAAAAGACCCTATTTTACATACGCAGTAAAGATTAAGGGCACTTATTACTTGAGGTATTTCTTTCCACTTGTGCATCAGAGAAAATTTGCCGGCGCTGAGGTCTGGATAAACTGTAAGAATCCCCGGAAAATCTACTACAAATTTTTACCACTCGAGTGATGCATAGATACTGGAGACCGCCGATAAACTACCTTCTCCTGCCTTTCTCGGGACTTTACTGGTCAGGACTTCAGGCCTGGTATCTTTACGATAAGTTAAGAGGAAAAGTCAAATTTGATGCCTTTACTGTTGTGGTTGGGAACCTTACTGTGGGTGGGACCGGGAAAAGTCCATTTGTCTATCTTCTGGCAAAAATTCTAAGAGAAGAATTCAGGGTCGTGGTGATAACAAGAGGCTATGGGCGGAAATCAAGTGACCCTGTGGTGCTGAGTGATAAGCTCCTCCCTGTTGAACTAACAGGTGACGAACCTTTGATGAACTTCATTAAACTTGAGAAAAAAGTCCCATTTGTTATTTGTAAAGACCGCATAGAGGCTTACAAAATCGCAAAGAGGGAATTTTCTCCCCATGTTGTGATTCTTGACGATGCGTTTCAATACAGAAAAGTTGTCCCGGATTTTTCATTCCTGGTATTTGATAAGAGATTTTTCATTATGAGCAGATTTTTGCTCCCTGCAGGGCCCATGAGAGAGCCTTTAAAGGCAGGAGAGAGGGCTGATGCCATAGTCTTGAATTACAAGGCGGGGAGGACCGGAGATGAGAAAATTTATCCAGATAAACCACACATCCGCCTTCGCTATAAACCTGTGGCCTTAAGGCGGGCTGAAAAAATTTATGACTTCGATGAAATAGAGCGGGAAGTGACAGCTTTTGCAGGGATTGGTGACCCTGAAAGTTTTCTTAAAACACTTGAGGGCGTCGGCTTCAAGGTTAAAGAATTCGAGCATTTTCCAGATCACCACTGGTACAAGCCAGAAGAAATCGAGAAAATCCTGAGTCCGGGTTTGCCGGTTATCACCACGGAAAAGGATTATATAAAACTCCCGTACACACTAAAGGACAAGATTTATGCACTTGTAATAGAACCGGAAATCGTGGAGGGGTTAGAAATCATCGAGAGCCTCAAGGAAAGGATCAGAGATAGTATCGGATGAATAGCCAGATTCTATGATCCTGGAAATAGGGGGCGACATCGTTGTAATTGTAATTGACCCCCAGAAGCAGGCTTTTCGAGAGGAAATACTCGAAATCAATACCCAGCGAGAATCCAAATTTTGTTCCCGGTTTAAAATACTGCGTCAGTGGCCCTCTCATATACTGGGCGCCTGCACTCCCGTAAAGTTTGAAAAAGAGATTATCTCTTTCCCGCTGAAGGCTCATTACGATGGCATTATTTGAGAAGAAAGTCGGTGAGAAGTATCCACCGTGCCCAATTGTATAATCGCC
>WFZT01000287.1 GCA_015489415.1 Caldifarciminota bacterium
AGAAGGTTGAAGCAGAACTCTTAAGGACTTCCCGTATAGGGCCAGTGGATGGACTTGTAGTTGGTCACCATGGCGCAGGCGATGCTACTGGCAACAAATTTTTGGCTTCGGCCAACCCCAAATGGGCCTATGTATCGGTGGATAGAGACAACATAAGGGGTTACCCATCGAATGACACCTTAATGCGTTTAAAACGTGCTGGGATACAAGTCTTTTTATCCTTTCTCTATGGAGACTGCAAGGTGGGCACGGCAACTGGAATAATGTGTTCTAATCTATAAGGAGTTTCAAAATGGAAGATTTTAAGATTACCACGAATATGACTAAAAAAGAATTGATCGAAAAGTATTCTAAACTTTTCAACACTTATTGTGGTGGGCACCGGATAAAAATAGAAACAAATTCCATCGGCGAAGATAATGGGGTATTTTGCAGGCTGCAAGGAGGAGAGTTAGTGGATATCGGAAGGCAAAGCCCTCCGTTACATTATTTTCGTTCTGGCAGCACCTATAGGGGAAATCAAAAAAGACAATCAAAATGATAAAGAACTGTAAAAAATTTACAAAAAATTTTTTTTTAAAGGATAAACGTATCTTAGTAACAGGTGCATGCGGCACAGTTGGTTCTGAACTGGTAAGGCAGCTTTTGGAAGAAGATTTTCAACCAAAAGAAGTTATCGCCTTGGATAACAATGAAAGCGAGCTTTTTTTCCTTGAACAACGGTTTCTGAAATGTAGGAATGCCAATTTCTTTTTAGCTGACATAAGGGACCGAGATAAACTTTGTCGTAAAATGAAAAATGTAGATGTGGTCTTTCATGCTGCAGCTTATAAACACGTCATTTTATGTGAAAGATCTCCATTTGAGGCAGTTCAGACAAACATAATTGGCGTTCAGAACATTATTTATGCAGCATGTGAGAATAATGTGAAAACTATAATCTTCACGAGTACAGATAAGGCAGTAAATCCAACTAGTGTGATGGGGACCTCCAAATTGATGGGTGAAAGGTTAATGACTGCTGCAAATAGCAATTCTCAGGGTGAAGGGCCAATTTTTGCTTCTACTCGTTTTGGAAACGTTCTCGGCTCTCGTGGTTCCGTTATCCCTATTTTCAGGGAACAAATTAGAAAAGGAGGACCAGTAACCCTTACTGACCCCAAAATGACCCGTTTTATTATGAGTATTGAAGAGGCTGTAAGGCTTGTAATAGATTCAGCGGAACTTGCAAGAGGCGGAGAGGTATTTATAACTAAAATGCCTGTGATCAGAATCAAAGACCTTGCACAAGTGATGATCCAGGAACTTGCCCCTCGTTATGGATTTTCTCCAAATGATATAGAGGTAAAAATTATTGGTACAAAACCTGGTGAGAAATTGTATGAAGAGTTAATGAGTCCTGAAGAAACAAGAAGAGCAATAGAGCTTAAAAGGTATTTTGCTGTCTTACCAGCATTTCGGGGGATCTATAGAAATATCACCTATGACTATCCTGAAATAGAATCAAGAGAGGTAAGTAATCCATATATTTCTTGTAATGAAAGACCCCTCTCCCAAAAGGAATTGAGAGAATTTTTGATTAAAAATAGGTTATTAGAAGAAAGGCCTGCAGACAAATCCCATCCAGATAAAAGATACTGGCCTGGGGAAAGGTCGACTGAAGAATAAGGTTCTTCGTCATTTTGTGTGGATTACAGGATCTCAGCTATGGGGGCGGCGAGGAGGTAGATCATGGTGATGAAGGTCTCAACGTTCCTGTACCCTCTGGCCCGTTTCCTGGCCGCCTGGAAAATCCCGTTTAAGGCCTCCAGCCGCGCATTCGTGTAGTCGTTGCCCCAACGATTCAGAATCAACTCTCTGTGACGCTTAAGCGTCTCTAATGCCTTGTATATCGGCCTTAATATCGGACTTTCCTCCAGAATCCCGTAAGCATAGTTCAAAAAATGAGTAATGCGCCATTTTGCTCCCTGAGACCATTCCGCCTCGTTGATCCACCGAAGCTTCTCTTTGATCTTCCATGCCTTGCAGGTATATCGAGCAAAGCTCTCCAGATCAGAGAGAATACTCCTCTCCTCCTCTGTAAGCTTGCTCCCCGACCCCTTAAG
>WFZT01000288.1 GCA_015489415.1 Caldifarciminota bacterium
GAAAAATTCAAGGGCAGGTCAATTCTCCTGGTAGACGATGTTATGACCACCGGAACCACCGTGAACGAGGCAGCCAAGGTATTTAGAAGATTTCGCAGCATAAGGGTTTATAGCATCACCTTTGCGATTGCAGTTTACGGAAGTCGGTCCTGAATGTGAGCATAAGCAAGTACAAAATAGTCAGGCCGAAAATCCAAAAAGAGCTGAAAAATATATAAATTGCTACAAGCACAATGGATATGGCAAGCACCGGGTCAAATTTTATCAACTCCACGTCCCTTACGCGAAGTTTTATGTAAATACCTGCAAAAACATGACCTATAGGGTATGCTGCTGCCAGTCCTGCAAGTCCGTAGTATTTGCCCAAAATCACAAAGGAAACAATAAAAACGACCATCCAGATGAAGTTGTGGATGAAATAGGCCTTCATCTCTCCTATAGAGCGCAGAAACGTGGCATCAACCGAATAAGTAGAGCTAATGACAAGCCCTACGCCAAGTATCAGGAGTGCTCTGAACGCATCGAGATAGGAGCTTGTTGAGATTAGAATTATCAGCAATTTTCCAAAGACCACATATCCAAGAAAGAAGGCCGTTGAAAAGATAACATAAATTTTTTTAAGTTCCACAAGCACGGGGATAATTTCATCCTTTCGAGAGTCCCTCAAACTTATTTCAGGCGAAACAACGTCCAGGGGGACCTGAAAGACGCGACGCGAAAAATTGTCGATCCTCTTTGAAATGGTGAATGACGCGAGCACCTCGTAGTTCATCACAAGCGGCGTAATTATCCTGTATAAGTACATGAAAATGGGCTGGAATATCTGATCTAAAAAGGCATACTTCCAGAATCCTTTGATTTCGAGCAGAATCGGCCTCAAAGAGACAAGGTCAAAAGTCGCCGGAAATACAAAATAAAAACCAAAAAGTACAGCAGCACCCGCCAGCATGAAAATAATACCAAGATTACCGACAGTTAGCGCCTGACGCTCAAGATAAATGAGTGTTATCAGCACAATGGACCTGAGGAGTGTCAGCCAGAAAAGGAATTTCATCTTAGAGCTCCCGATCAGATAAGAGCCGATAAGTGGAAGGGCGCTAAATACGTATATTCCAGTAAACATCACCCAGAACGAAAGAGAATGGTAAAGAGTAATTCCAATCAGTAGCGACAGGAAAAGACCCGTAAAGTAAACGAGCATGGAAAAATTGAAAAGCGTAAGGTTTTCTCTTTTGCTGAACTTGGGCACGTATCGAACGAAAACGAAAGAAAAACCAGCCTGAGATACAGTGGCGATAAAGGATGCAATTCCAATGATAAAAAAGATTTTACCCACCACAAGCTTGGGCAGGAACAGGGTGATGATTTTAATTTGAATTAATGTGGCGAGGACTTCAACAAATCTTGTCGAGTAAAGCAGTAAAGTGTTTTTGACAATTTTCATCTATGTTGGATTATTCTCAAGCCTCTCACCTTCTGGAAATATGCATCAAAATTAACCTTCCCCTGAATTGTATCCACTGAGAGTGGATCGATTTTCAACAACGCGTAGTATCCCTCCTGTGTGTAAACTGCGATGTATTGGGCATTTATCCAGTTGTTCGAGCCCACCTGTACACCGGTGCCGTATTGCGAGGAATCAGGAAGGATCTTTCTCCTCGTTGCATAATCGGTTATGAGATAAAACCTGGTATTCTTGAAGGAACACCGATAATGAATAAGCGAAGAATCGTGGGGAAATCTATACACAAGGTTGGATGAAACAAACCAGTACGGTCCACTCCACCCGGTATCCATATCTGTCATGTAAAAATCAATTTTGAAGCAGTGTGTTGGGAGCTTCATCGGGAAAAGGCCACCGTATCCGCTGGTCGTATCGAACCCAAATCCCGAATAGTAGAGAGGAGATTGCTCCTTATCCAGCTCATAAATGGTGATATTCGATGTGTGTATAGGCACAGTGGAATCAATATTTGAAGGGTTGCTCTCGCCGAGATCAAAAGAATACGCGGTAACGTAGTAGTAACCTGTGGTATCTCCTGGAGTCACCGTATCGTAAAGTGCACCTGTTGTATCAATAGGCTTGAAGGCTGTGTCATAAATGGATTTAAAGTAAACAATATATCCGTCTGGAATTCCAGAATCAGGTGCATCCCAGTCAAGCCTCACCGTGATCCCGCTATTTGCCGAACTTAACCGCAGGTTTTTAGGCGGAGGAAGTTTCTGAGTAGCCGGATACTCTTCAATCGCACATCCACCTACAATCATTATGAGCAATACGAGACCAAGTTTTTTCATTTCCTATCCTTTAAATAAATTTTTCACAACAAAGAAAACGTTAGCAGGCCTTTCTGCAAGCCTCCTCATGAAATACGGATACCACTCAGTTCCGTATGGAATGTAGACTCTCATTGTATAGTTTTTTCTTGCAATTTCAAGCTGTAGGTCTCGCCTGATTCCGTAAAGCATCTGAAACTCAAAGCTATGGTCCGGGATTTCGTTAGATTTTATATAATTCTCGGCAAAGTTGATAATTCGCTCATCGTGAGTAGCGATGGCGGTGTGAACCCCCTTCTCGTGTGCATCAAGAAGCATTTTAAGTAGTTTTATGTAGTTTGCATCGACATCTTTTTTCTTGGGAAATGCAATGTCCGGAGGCTCTTTGTATGCACCCTTGCAAAGCCTCACGTTAGCTCCCACCTCAATCAAATTTTTAATATCCTGCTCACTTCTGTAAAGGTAGGCCTGGATGACCACGCCAACGTGATTTCCAAATTCCTCATGCAGCCGATAATAGGTTTCAAGTGTTCGATCAGTATAGCTTGAGTCCTCCATATCGATGCGAATAAAGTTGTTGTACTGAGCTGCCCTCTCGACAACTCTCCTTACATTGTCGTAACAGAAATCAAAGCTTATATCCATTCCCATCTGCGTGAGTTTCAAAGAAGCGTGACTTTTGACCTTATTTCGCTCTATTTCATCCAGAATACGAATATACTCGTTAGCCGCCTCGATAGCTTCCTCTTTTGATGTGACATTCTCTCCCAGATGATCAAGGGTACCAAATATGTTCTTTTCATTTAGCTCTCTTACCACATTAATGGCATCCTCGAGGGTTTCCCCTGCGACAAACCTCATCGCGAGGTTACGCGTAGGTGCAAACTTCATAAAAAGTCCCTCTAACTCACGTCTGTGCGACAGATAGATGAAAAATGCCCGCATTATTCCCATTGCCTGTCTCCTTTCACTGATAGACTACTCTGTTTTTCCCCGAGACCTTGGCCCTGTACATCCTCATATCAGCGATTTTCACAAGGTCGTTGACGTTTCTCGGGTTATCTTTAAGAAGCTCAGCAACGCCGAGGCTGACCGTTACCTTTATTTCGACGTTGCCATGTTTAAATCTTTGCGTCTCCACATTTTTTCTTATTCTCTCTGCAATCTCCACGGCCTTATCCATGTCCGCCTTTGGTAATATAACAATAAATTCTTCTCCTCCATAACGCCCCACAAAATCAAACTTCCTTACACTCTTTGAAATGGTTTCCGCCACCAATTTTAAAACTCTATCCCCTACCTCATGACCGTAGGTGTCATTTATATGCTTGAAATTGTCTATGTCTATCATTAGAAGGGCGAGAGGTTTTTTATCCTCTTTGTGCCTTTTGAAAAATTTCTTTAGCTCCTCAAAAAGATACCGCCGGTTCGGAACACCTGTTAGCTGATCAATAAGGGAAAGTCTCCTGTATTTCTCCCTCTCTTTTAACATTCGGCGAAGCCTCAAATGGACCTTTATCCTTGCTCTGAGCTCGTCTGGCTTATAAGGGATTTGAACAAAATCTTCTACTCCAAGATTGAGACCCTCCGAGGCCACCTCTTCATTATCAATGCTGGAGACGAGAATCACCTGAATGTCCCCATACCCATTTTTTTCCATCCACCTGATGATATCTGTCCCCTTTATGTCCGGAAGATTGTAATCAAGGAGCACCAGATCAGGCTTAAATCTCTCGATCATCTTTTTTGCATCTTCACCGGTTTTGGCTTCGTAAATCTCAAATTTAAACTCACCCTTTTCATCTGGAAAAAGAACCTGCTTTTTATAAAGCATCCTCTGGAGGTCAGAGTCATCAACGATTAAAACTCTGAAGGTTTTCAGCTTAGAACCCATTTCATCCCTTCCATCGCCTCATTTACAAAGTTCCTCAAAACGTTATATCTGATGTTAAACTCTCGATCAATAGGGCTTAACGGGACGCGCCTCTCAAGCATGTCGTTGATTCTCATACACTCATTGAAAAACTTTGTATTGTCCCCAATTTCCTCATACAGTTGAGCAAGCTGATAATGGATGAAATATATTCTGTCATTGATTTCACGGGCCTTTTCGAGGTTGTAGATCGCATTTCTGATGCTTCCATCTTTGAGGTGTCTCAAGGCAGTAAGGATTAGAGTCTTAACATCTTCCTCCTCGTCTACTGCCTTTATCTTCTCTTCCACGTCCTCTTCTAACTTCTCAGACTCTGAAGCTGGGGCCTCAGCCACCTTTTCCACCCTGTGCTTCCGAAAAACGGTAACGCCTTTTATTTCCTCAGGGTATAATCCATTTTCCACGCCAATGAGGTACTCAGAGACACCGAGAATAATATAACCATCGTCGTAAAGCGCGTTCTTAAGGTTTGCAATGGCGATCTTTTTTGCCCTCTCGCTGAAATACATGAGCACGTTTCTAACAAATATGACATCAAATCTCCCATTTGATCTGGGAACGGGCTCGAGAATATTGTGTCTAAAAAATTCAACCCTTCTGTATCTGTTCCTCAATTTAAACCTATTGCCCGCGATTTTTTCAAAATAAAGTTGAATCTCTTTTTCTTTTAAAGCCCTCAGTGAGGACTTTGTGTAAACGGCCTCCCGCGCCTGCTCCAGCGCAACACGGCTGATATCAGAGGCGAGGATTCGGCATTCGTAATTACATCGACTGCCAAGCATTATTGATATGGAGTAAGGTTCCTCTCCTGTGGAGCATCCAGCGCTCCATATTTTGACACGGCTTCTTTTCTCAAGAATATCGAAATAGATATAGTCTTTTAAGACTTCAAGATGCCCCTTCTCCCGGAAGAAATAGGTTTCTTTAATAAGTATGTCTTCCATGAAGCTCTCAAGTTTCTTTTCGCTGTTGAGAAGTTCCTCAGGGGCGAGGTTTCTCATTTCAAGCTCAATTTTAATTTTGTCTTCATCAAAAATAACACCGCACCTTCTCTCGATTTCCTCTATAACCCTGTTTATCATTTTCTTGAGACCTCACCCGCTTTTACGAGGAACTCAATAATTTCTTTAAGTGAAGAAGTTTTTTCTACAGCCCCAATCTCGACAGCCGCACCTGGCATGCCGAAAACAACACAATCCTCTGCCCTCAGGGCAAATACTTTTGCGCCTCTTTCTTTCATCTTCTTGAGCCCGGCGGCTCCATCCTTACCCATACCCGAGAGGATAACGCCAATGGCTTTATCTCCATAAACCTCGGCAACAGACTCAAAAAGAACATCGGCAGAGGGTTTCTGATTGTTCACCGGCGGTCCATCATCAAGAAAAATCTTCCTCTCTGGTGTAACCTTCATATGATAGCCAACTGGGGCAACATACGCAGTAGTGGGATGCGCATCTTCACCGCTTTTTGCAAGTTTCACCTTGATACTCACGGTCTTATCAAGCCACTCTGCAAACCCCTCATCAAAACCAGGAGCAATGTGCTGAACAATAAAAACCGGCATGGGATAATCAACAGGAAGGGCTGAAAGAATCTGGTGAATTAGCTTTGGTCCACCGGTAGAAGCCCCGATTGCAACTGCTTCAAACTCATGCTCCGGCATTTCCACTTTGGGCTTTGGTAGAGCTATGGTAGAAATTTCAATGTGAGGCACCACATGAACTTTTGAAACCTCTTTTACATTCTTAATAATCTCACTCGCAATCTGCATCCAGCTCTGACCTTTTTCTATTGAGGGTTTCTCCATTACATTTACGGCGCCTCTTCTAAGGGC
>WFZT01000289.1 GCA_015489415.1 Caldifarciminota bacterium
GAGATTTCAATTCGCCAATCCACTCCAATGGCGTCTCCACCAGCTTCTGCCATCAAATGCAGTATCCCAGAGGTATTTACCCCAAAGTGGATGATCGGCGCACCGCGTACACTTTCCATCAATTTTTTCATGTGGGGTAGGACAAAATCACGGTAATCATCGGGGCTCAAAGCCCCAACCCAGCTATCAAAGACCTCAACGGCATCAGCACCGGCCTTAATCTGGGCATTCAGATAATTAGCAATGGAATCGGTAAGAAGACTCATGGCCGCGTGGAAAGTTTCCTTATCCTCATGCATAAATTTCTTAAGCTTCAGGAAATTCTTTGAAGGACCTCCCTCAACCATGTAGCTTAAAAGGGTAAAAGGGGCACCCGAAAAACCAATAAGTGGAAGATTTGTTGATGACTTAATGATTTTAATCCCTTCAAGCACGAATGGGAGGTCTTCCTCTAATTTCAGGGGACGCAAATTTTCAAGGTCGCTCCTCGCTCTCAACGGATTTTCTACCACAGGCCCCACGCCGGGTTTTATATCAAATTTCACGCCCATTGGCTCCAGAGGGAGCATGATATCGGAGAAAAGGATGAGGGCATCAATCTCCATCTTCCTGGCTGGAATAAGGGTTACCTCGGCAATGAGCTCAGGATTTTTCGCTATCTCTAAAATGCTGTATTTTTCTCGAATTTTTCGATATTCCTCCTGGTAGCGACCGGCCTGCCGCATAAACCAGACAGGGGTCACATCAATTGGTTCTTTTCTCAGTGCCTTCAGAAAATTACTCATTTAAAACTCCGGGCGATGTCGAGTGCCTTTTCAATATCCTCTTCCGTGTGGGCTGCTGAGATAAACCATGCTTCAAATTGGGACGGCGGCGGGAAAGCCCCACCCTTTATCATGTGCCAGAAGAACTTTGCATACTTCTCCGCATCAGCTCTTTTAGCAGAATCATAGTCAAAAACCTCTGCATAAGTGAAGAATGGAGTAAACATAGAGCCCACTCGATTTACAGTTACGCCGCCCAACTCTCTCCACAAACCCTCTGTAAACTTCTCCGCAAGTGATTCAAGTTTTTCATAAACTCCACCGCTTTTGAGAATTTTTAGCGTTGCAATTCCTGCGCTCATGGCAAGCGGATTCCCCGATAGTGTTCCGGCCTGATAAACAGGTCCAAGAGGTGCAAGATGTTCCATAATCTCGCGTTTTCCGCCGTAAGCTCCCACTGGCAGACCACCCCCGATGATTTTTCCGAGTGTCGTCAAATCAGGTGTAATTCCGAAAACCGTCTGTGCTCCACCCCATGTAAGTCTGAAGCCTGTGATAACTTCGTCAAAAATGAGAAGCGCGCCGTTGTCACGGGTTATCTCTCTCAAACCCTCTAAAAATCCCTGTTTTGGAGGCACTACTCCCATGTTACCGGCTACCGGCTCAACGATGACAGTTGCAATTTCATTGCCAAATTTTTCAAACAGGGCTTCAACGCTGGAGAGATCGTTGAACCTTGCCACCAGAGTGTCCCTGACTATGGACTCCGTCACTCCTTTACTTCCGGGAATGCCAAGAGTCATCACACCTGAACCTGCCTGAACCAGGAAGTAGTCAGCATGCCCGTGATAGCATCCCGCAAATTTCACAATCTTTGGGCGCCCTGTGTATCCCCGGGCAAGCCTCACGGCACTCATGGTTGCCTCGGTCCCTGAATTTACAAACCTCACAAGTTCAATGGATGGAAACGCGTCTTTAACAAGTTTTGCAAGCTCAATCTCAAGCTCGGTAGAAACCCCAAAAGAGGTTCCTCTCTCTGCCTGCTCGTTTATAGCCTTCACCACTTCAGGGTGAGCATGTCCGAGTATCAGCGGTCCCCATGACCCCATAAAATCGATGTATTCGTTCCCATCGACATCGTAGAGTTTTGCTCCCTTTGCGTGGTCGAGGAAGATTGGGTTACCGCCCACAGAGTTGAATGCCCTGACCGGGCTATTCACACCACCTACGAGGTGTTTTATTGCTTCTTTATAAAGCTTTTCTGACCTTTTCATGGCTCATACACACAGAGTGGATCACTTTCAAATGGGTCTCCTGTGGCAGCAAAAGCACGTGAACGTGCACCGCCACAGATGGCCCTGAATTCACACTTTCCACACTTTCCCTTAAGCTCGTTGTAGTCTCTCAGCCTCCTGAATATTTCTGAGTTTCTATAAACTTCAACTGGATGGTCTTTCCTCACATTACCGGCTCTAATTGGCAGGAATCCTGAAGGATAAATTTCACCGATGTGTGAAATAAACATCACTCCATTCCCGTCTCTGATACCAAATCCACGTCCAATTGGTGTCCGCCTTACCTCGCTCAGGGTCATCCCTTCTTTCAGCATTTGCTCCAGGGCGACCCTCCTGAAATGGGGAGCTTCGGTCGTGGCAATGGCAAATTTGACCTCTTTTGATTTATCATAGAGCCATAAAAGGAGATTTTCGGCTTCCTCTGGCGTAATCTGGTTCAGCACCTTTCCTCTTCCCACCTGAATGAGAAAGAAAAGGCTCCAACGAACCACCTCAAAAGTCTTCACCACCTCAAAAATGTTGGGAATGTCGTTATAGGTTTCCCGGCTCACGAGTGTATTGACCTGAAGAGGAATACCCGCTTTTTCAATCTCCTCTGCTGCCTCAATGGTTGTTTTATAAACTCCCGGAACACCTCTGAATTCGTCGTGTTTTTTCTCGGTGGAACCATCAAGGCTCAAAGACATGCTCAGGACACCTAACTCTTTAAATTTCCAAATCACATCAGGTGTAAGACGATTTGTGGCACTGGGGGCAACGGAAATCTTGAGGCCGAGAGAAACTCCGTATTCAATAAGTTCGAAGAGGTCGGGTCTGTGCATAACATCGCCGCCGGTCATAACGAGATGGGGGGACGGGTCGCCAAATTCTCTGAGCTGAGCAAGAAGCCTTTTCCCCTCTTCTGTGGTGAGTTCAAAGGGGTTCCTGTTGGGGTTTGCCTCAGCTCTGCAGTGTTTACAGGCTAAATCGCATGCCTGGGTCATTTCCCAGTAAATCATTACTGGTTTCTTATCGTATATGTATCCGCTCAAAAGTTTATCCTGCATTTGTTACTCCTTGAGATTTAGTTGTTCAGGGCGGAGCGGGCGAAGCCCGCTCCGCCCTGAACGTAACAGTGGAGGCAAGTATGTGACGCTACCCTATCCACCTGGCCACATCCTTGGCAAAATACGTCAGGATCAAATCCGCTCCAGCCCTTTTTATTGATGTTAAAAGCTCAAGAGTCACTCTTTTCTCATCAATCCAGCCCTGCATGGCAGCTGCTTTCACAAGTGAATACTCTCCACTTACATTGTATGCAGCGATGGGATAGTCAAATCTCTCACGGGCCCTCGCAATGATATCCAGGTAAGGTAGAGCCGGCTTCACCATTACAATGTCTGCTCCCTCCTCAATATCCAGCTCGATTTCACGCATTGCCTCACGCCAGTTCGGGGGGTCCATCTGATAGGTTGAACGGTCTCCAAATTTCGGTGCAGACTCCGCTGCATCTCTAAAAGGTCCATAAAATGCTGATGCATACTTTGCCGAGTATCCCATTATCGGGATATCAGTAAATCCCTCAGCATCGAGGGCCTCCCTTATCGCCCTCACCTGACCATCCATCATGGCACTGGGTGCCACCATGTCCGCTCCCGCCTTTACATGTGAGACAGCGATTTTTGCAAGAATTTCAAGACTCTCGTCATTTAGGACCTTACCATCCTTCACAATTCCACAGTGGCCAAATGTCGTGAACTGACACATGCACACATCCGTTATGACAAAGAGGTCCGGCGCGAGTTTTTTAACAAGCCTTACGGCCTCCTGAACAATTCCGTTTTCCTCAAATGCACTTGTGGCCTTCTCATCTTTGTATTCAGGAATTCCAAAAAGAATTATCGCCGGGATTCCAAGCTCCTGGACCTCTCTGATCTCCGGCTCAAGCTCATCAAGGGTAAATCGGTAAATGCCCGGCATAGATGGAATTTCTTCCCTGATGTGCGATCCAAATCTAACAAAGATCGGATAAATCAGGTCGTCCACATTCAGAACGGTTTCACGAACCATCCTTCTGATAGCCGGAGACCCTCTGAGTCTCCTCGGTCTCCTCGTAAGTTTCATACTCTAACCTCCTTAAGAAACACGGATATTGCTTTCAATAATCCCTCTGAGGTGTGCTCCTTAGCAATTACATCGGGCTCAAATCCAGAAGACCTTACTGTCTGGGCTGTGATCGGCCCAATAACTGCAATTTTCCCATCTCTGAAAATTTCCTGAGGCCCAAGCCCTGCGTTTTCAAGGTTTTTGATAAAGGCCCTGAAAGTCGAGCTACTTGTGAATGTAATGAAATCCGGGACCGGAAATATTTTCTCTTGCACCTCTTCCGGTGGATAAATCTTTTCCACCGTGTCATAGACAGGAATCTCTACAACCTCTGCCCCTTTATGAATTAATTCTTTTCTCAAATCTGGTGGGGCAATCTTAGCCCGCAGGAGAAGCACTCTATCTCCCTCTTTAATAGGGAGTGAACGGGCAATCTCGGAGGACACATATTTATCCGGGACAAAATCCACACGTCCTCCCATTTCCTCAATGGCGCGGGCTGTTGCAGGCCCTATGGCACAGATTTTTGTTTCAGGAGCATCTTTTACATACTCAAAAGCGAAGCGGACTCCATTGGCACTGGTAAAGACAATCCACCGGTAAGGCTTTTTCAGCTCCTCTTCGAGTGATTCCTCAAAATCGAGGGGTTTTATCTCAAGAACGGGAAATTTCACGGGTATTCCACCGTTTTTTTCAATGAGCCTTGAGAACTCATCCACCTGATGAGCTGGTCTGGTTATAAGTATCCTTGCGTTGTTAAGTGTCATCTTGCCACCATGAGCTCATGAGCACCACGCTCTATCAATCTTTCAGCGAGTGTTAGACCTACGATGCGCGCATCCTCTATATTGCCACTTAGCTCATCTTTGATAACATATCCGTCTGGTGAGAAAATGGCACCGTAAAGTTTTAATCTATTGTGCTCTACCTCGGAATACACACCCACAGGTGTTCTACATCCCGCACCAAGTCTATTTAAAAATGCTCGCTCAGCGAGGACCTGCTTGAATATCTTATCGTTGTTTATGACCCTCGCTACTTCAACTACACTGCTATTTTCCAGTTTGACTTCAATGCCAATGGCTCCCTGGGCTACTGCCGGATAAAACCTTGAGGGTGGGAAAACCTCGGTGGTTCTCTCCTGTAGATTCATCCGCTTCAAGCCTGCCAGTGCAAGGATTATGGCATCATACTGGCCTTCGTCGAGTTTCCTCAATCTCGTATCCACATTCCCCTTAATGGGCTTCACCTCAAGGTCCGGGCGCAGGTGGCGAATCTGTGCAATCCTTCGGGGACTTCCTGTACCTATGATACTTCCTGACGGAAGCTCATCAAATCTGAGTCCACCACGGGAAATGAATGCATCCCGGATGTCCTCTCTCACAGGGACGCTCACAATTCCAAGTCCATCTGGAAGGCTTGTGGGCATGTCCTTCAGGCTATGAACAGCCATGTCTATCTCGCCTCTCAGGAGGGCGAGCTCAAGTTCTTTAACAAATGCACCCACGACACCGATCTTACCCCGGTCACCTGTAGTTCTTACAATTTTCAGCTCGAACGCTATATCGGGAAATTTGCTCTGGAGTAAATTTAAAACCTGATTTGCCTGTATCAGGGCGAGCTTGCTACCCCTTGTTCCTATCACAACACGTGAAGGTAGTTCTTTCCTCCCGTTCCTCTTGATCGCAAATTCCTTGATTTCCCTAACTGACCTGTGTAGAACCTTTTTAATTAGCTTATAAGAGAAATTTTCGACAAATTCGGGATCAATGAGTTTGTTTTCAGCGAGTTGATTGAGTTCCATGAGTCTTGTTTTTTCCGCTTCCATGTGGATTTTTTTGATAAGGGGGCTGATTTCCCAGATTTTCAGCCACTCCATGAATTTTTCTGTTTCTTCTTCGATGATGGCACGGGCTACAGGAATAAATGTCTCTCGATTCACAATGAATCCCTGCCGGATTTCTTTCAGGTCTTCGAGGTTATAGAGGGTTACTCCATCCAATTCTTTGATTTCCGGAGAAATATTCCTTGGGAAACCAAGGTCAATGAGGAGTGGAGTTCTTTCGAGACCCTCAATTTGCCTTTTTTCTATAACCCGTTTGTCTGTAGCAGTTACAATAACATCAAACTTCTCGTAAGGCATGCCGGTTCCCGGTAAAACCCCCAATTCCTTTGAAAAGACTTCTGTCCTTTCTTTCGAGGTCGGGGATACAACAAAGATTTCACCAATCCCATGTTTTTTCAAAAGCAGAATGAGATTTTTCGCAATGGTGCCGGTGCCGATGATAAGGATCCTCGGGTTTTCGAGAGACTTTTGCTTTATAAGATTAAGAGCGATGGAGGCGAAGGAAAGGTTGCCGCTGGCTATGCCCGTTTCATTCCTGACCCTTTTACCGGTTCTAAGCGCTCTGTTGATGAGCTCGCCAAGCACATGGCCAAGTGTTCCGGTATTCCTTGCAATTTCTGCCGCTTCCTTGACCTGTCCGAGAATTTCGTATTCGCCGGGCACCTGTGACTCGAGGCCCGCCGAGATCGAGAACAGATGAGAAACTGCTTCTCTTCCACGGTACAAAGCCACATACTCTCTTGGAACACGCCCCTCAAACAGTGAAATGGGGTCAATATCTTTTCCTATGGCAGTGAGATTCATCCTGTTGCACGTGGAGAGCATAAAAACCTCATCGAGTCTATAGTTTTCTTTAAAGTACCTGAGATGGGAAGCGATCAGGTCCTTGCCGATTTCGATCTTCTCCCTGATTTCGAGGGGGCAGCTTTTATGGTCTATTTCGACTGCAAAAATCCTTTCTTCCATTACTCGACCTTAAGTTGAATTTTGAGAATCAAGGTTTATTTTATTGCCCCGCATTTGAAGTGTAAATAGTGAAATCGTGCTAACGGAGATTTATTGCCCTGTTAAAGAGATTCTAATCTCTATAAACAACGGTGAGAAAACAGTTAAATACAGAGTGGGCAAGGGATAGTAGAAACGAAAGATTTTGTACTCAATAAGTCTGAGCTCGCTCGAAAATTCCCCCTCCTCTCCTCCCCCCACGCACTTTGTGCGTGGGGGGAGGAATAAGGTGGGGGGCAAATTTTTCATTAAAAATCAGAGGCTTTGAAATCTTTCGAACAGGCTCAATAGGTCTTTACTTTATCCAAAGGGACGGGATATTTATCAGCAAATAGGGTTTCAGAGTGCCAGGAATAGTTTAAAATTGTCCGATACTTGCGGGAATATTTGAGTTTTAAAATGCCAACACTTGATAGCCTGCCGTAAGTTCTCACATCGATGTTATGGTTTACCGGATTCTCCGTTGGGTATCTCGTGCCTCCGCGATCAAGTCCTCCGATAACAATATCAATATCCGGCACCTCTTTCAAAAGTTCCTTCTCGTGATTGTAGCTAATATGTGCAAGTGCGATAATCATGTCGACATTCTGCTTTTTCAGCTCGGCTACTACTCTTTTTGCCGTGGGAATCTCTCTTAAGAAGAAAAGGCCTTTGATGTTCTTCTTCCTCGAATAGATGGGCATGTACTCGGTTATCAGACCAAATATTCCAATTTTTAAGCCATTTCGGTGAATGATGATATATGGTTTAACCCAATCTACAGGCTTCAAGGTATCACTGGCATAAGTTATATTCGCGCAGACTACCGGGACTTTTAGCCTTTTTAGAAACTGCTTCAAGGTATCAACACCATGCAGGAAATCTTTCACTCCGAGGGTCGTGGCGTCGTACCGGGTGGTATTCATAAATTCCTCTGTCCATCTGAAGTCTGTATACTGGCCGATCAGATTACCACCGAGCATGCCCCCGCCATTTAATAGTAAAAATACATCTCCATCTTGCCTTTCCTTTGCAAGAAGCTCTTTAAATGACTGCTCGCCTCCCAGAATGGGCGGAAAATCAGGGTTAATCCAGCGAGCCTTCTGTGGATAAAAGGTATTGTCGAGGTCGTTAGTATGCACTATGGTGAGCTGGAGTGTATCTGCTGCAAAGATAATTGAGAGCAAAAGTGGGAAAAGCATATCAGTCTCGCCTTCTTAGAATCATTTTTGGCTCACGGGTTGAGAGCCTCAACACATCGTGGAAATGTTTTTCAAGTGCCTTTGCAACCTCTTTTGAGTAAATTACCACGGAAACCTCGTTGTTGCGCTCAAGGGCGTAGTAACTCCAGTTCGTCGAGCCCACAATCACGACGGAATCGTCTACAATGATCAATTTATCATGGCTGGTGACATCCGGTGGGTCGTACCACACATCCACACCGGCACTTCTCAGGGTATCACCGAATTGCTTATTCTGGATGGTATTGCTAACATTCCATGTGGATGCATCAAGAAGCACTGTGACCTTGACACCCCGCTTGTGCGCATCAATCAGGTCTTTCACGATAACGGCATTAGGATCGTCAGGATACTGTGGATAGTAGCGCGCTTCAAACATAAAAACATCAATTTTTTTCTTAGCCGATGTGAGAACTTTGTGCAACATCGGGAGATACTCACGATTTGGGATGGGTATCACATTACTTGCAGGGTAAGAGAACAGGAAACTAGCGATCAAAAGGGCTGGCAAAATTTTTTTAATCATGGTTACCTCCGTTAAAATTTCGATCCGGTGAGATAAATTTTAAAACCTGCGGGAACTTCTCTTTAAGAAGCTCACCGATGATATATCTTACTTCATCGGCAGTTGAGCTTTCAAGGACATCCTTAACAATAGGTTTGATTTCCTCATAGGAAAGACGCCTTATGAGCTCTTTGGTTTCAAGAAGGCTCGAGGGGGTTACAGACAACCCATCAACACCAAGCCCAAGAAGCACTGGAACGCCGTATGGATCTGATGCAAGCTCTCCGCAAACTTCCACCAGTATGTTGTATTCGTGCCCCATCTCAACAACCTGCTTGATAAGCCTCAAAACCGAGGGGTGAAGATGATTGTAAATATCGGAAACATCAGTATTTTTACGGTCAACTGCGAGGGTGTACTGGGTAAGGTCGTTCGTTCCTATACTGAAGAAATCCACGTAGTTGGCAAATTTGTCAGCCATAATCGCCGATGCGGGCGTTTCCACCATTATCCCAAATTTGGGAACGAGAACATCTTCTCTCAGCTCTTGAGAGAGTTTGTATGCAACTTCCTCGGTAATTTCCCTTGCCTCTTCAACCTCCTCGAGGAGGCTAACCATGGGCAGCATAACCTTTATATTTCCAACCTCTCTGTGAGCTCTCAAAATGGCTCTCAGCTGAATTTCGAAAATATCCCTGTGCTTCAGAAGGGCTCTGATTCCTCGAACACCAAGAAAAGGATTTTGCTCAATTATATGGTTGAGCTCATAGAGTCCAAATTTATCAGCACCAACGTCAAAAACGCGTATGATAACAGGATGCGGATAAACTTCTTCGGCAATACTTTTGTATATTTCAAACTGTTTTTCCTCATCGTACTTGTACTGGTCAAAAATTATCTCCGTCCTGAAGAGTCCAATACCGCTTTTGCCTGAGACCTCAAGAGATTTCACCTCTTCTGGAAAATCTATGTTGACAAAAAGCGAGACGGCGTGCCCATCCTTTGTAATGGACATCGCATCTCTTATCTTCAAAAGTCCCTCTGTGAATGACCGAAACTCCTTTTGAATCTTTTTGTAGTAATGGATTGTGGGCTCTGAGGGATTTAAGAACACCAATCCCCGTGTCCCATCAACAATCATAGGGGTTTCGTCCTCGGCCTCTTTCAGGATTCCTTTAACACCGAAAACTGCGGGGATTCTAAAGTCTTTGACGATTATAGCGGTGTGGGAAGTTTTTCCTCCATCTTCCAGGACGATCGCGTTTACCCGACTGTTCATCAAGCGTATTGCATCAGCAACAGACAGGTCATAGGCAACCAGTATATCCTGGTCATCGAGTACAAATCTTGTAGGGCTACTCTCTCGCATATTTTTGATAATCAGGTCTGCAATCTGACGTAGCTCCTTTGCCCTGTCTTTTATGTAATCGTCCTTTGCGTGGTACTCCATGCGGATGGCATAATCTTCTATGATCTTCTTTACCGCGTACTCGGCGTATCTGCGCTCCTCACGTATGGTATTTATCACCTTGTTGTAGAAGGACTCGTCATCAATAATGCGAATCTGTGGCTCAAGTATAGCTCTCAGGCGGTCGTCCAGCTGTTCTGTCATCCCAAGGAGGCTCTCTCTTGCCTTCTTTATAGCCTCCTTAAAAAGATTGACCTGCTCCTCAACCTCTTCTTCCTTTATTCTTTTGGTGGAGATGGCGTATCTTTCCCCTATAAACGGGGCTGCCTTTCCAATGAATATCCCCGGTGATATAGGAATTCCCTTAAACCTTTTTTCCTCCTTATTCTTCTCCAAAGCCGTCCTCCACCAACTTCGCGAGTTCTTCAACAGCCTCCTGCTCATCTGGCCCCTCCGCTCTTATTGTTATTTCTGAGCCATAATCTGCGACCAACATTAAAAGGCTCAAAATACTTTTGCCATTGGCAATATTCCCATCCTTTTCCACCGTTATTTCTGAATCATACTTCCTCGCAATAGCTGTAAACTGCTGGGCAGGTCTTGCATGTATACCCAATTTATTGACGATTTTAACCTTTTTCTCGTACATGTCTCACCTGAAAGATAGTCTATAATCCAGCACCTGCACCCTTCTATCCGAGTCAATGAAGTTGACTACTTTTGAAAGGGTTGAGTTGGCACTGGCACCGTCGTTAGATACGGTGGCCACAAGGAGTTTCGTCCTCTGCCACAGATCATGGCCGTCAGTTTCGGCAATAGAAATGTTAAACTTGTTCCTCAACCTCGTTTTGAGGCTTTTTAAAACGAATCTCTTTTCTTTCAATGAGTTGCAGTGTGGAATGTAAAGCTCTACCTCAAGCAATCCGATAAGCATCACTCAAGCTTTTTCTGCACCTTCTTGATCTCAAAGGCCTCTAAAATGTCACCCTCTTTAACCTTGTCAAAACCTTCTACCTTTATGCCACATTCGTAACCTGCCTGGACTTCCTTCACATCATCTTTAAATCTCTTAAGTGAGGCAATTCGTCCTTCATAGAGTACATCTTCGCCGCGCTTTACTCGGATATAGGCATCGCGACGAATAACTCCATTAAGCACAATACATCCGGCAACATTCCCAATCTTCGGCACGTGGAATACCTTTTTAACCTCAGCCTGACCAAGAACATTCTCAACTGTCTCTGGCTCCAGTAAGGAAGCAAGAAGATTTTTCACATCATCCATGAGTTCGTAAATAACCTTGTATGTCTTTATCATTACGCCTTCCGCTTTCGCAAGCCTTCTTGCCTCTGGGAATACACCCACATTGAATGCGATTATTATTCCCTCAGCCGCTGAAGCCAGCAGGATATCCGATTCTTTCACATCACCGATTCCCTGGTGAACAATGGTCACTTTTACCTCTTCGTAAACCATCTTGCCAAGTACATCACTAATAGCTTCAAGAGAGCCCTGCTTGTCCGCCTTGATAATGATGGGAAGCTCCTTCAGCTCTCCTGCTTTAAGCTTTTCCTGAATCCTTTTGATGGTAATCTCAGACTCACCCTTAATGAGCTGCTCTTTTTTGATACGTTTTTTCTCCTCGGCGATCTCTCTTGCCTGAGAATCCGAATCTACGACATAGAAAATGTCACCTGCGTGTGGCAATTCTTCAAAACCCTGAACAAGTACAGGCATGCCGGGAGTCGCCTCCTTCACACGCTGATTAAACTCGTTGTACATAGCCCGAACACGGCCATAGGTGGTTCCCGCAACAAAGGGCATGCCCACTTTCAAGGTTCCCTTCTGAACGAGCACGGTACCAACAGGCCCGCGTCCCTTTTCCAATCCTGATTCGAGGATCACACCGCGCGGCTTACCTTCATAAGGTGCCTTAAGGTCAAGCTCAGCTGCCTTAAGTAAAATCGCGTCCAGAAGATCAGGCACACCCTGGCCTGTTTTGGCAGAGATTTCCACCATTATGGTATCACCACCCCATTCTTCGGGAATCAGCTCGTACTTGGTAAGCTCACGGCGTACCTTCTCTGGATCAGCCTCGGGTAAGTCAATCTTATTTATTGCCACTATTATGGGTACACGTGCAGCTTTTGCGTGGTTTATAGCCTCAACAGTCTGGGGCTTCACTCCTTCGTTTGCGGCAACAACAAGTACCACAATATCAGTAACCTGGGCACCTCTTGCCCTCAGGGCCGTAAACGCTTCGTGACCCGGAGTATCAATAAAAGTAATTTTCTCGCCATCCACCTCAACTTGATAGGCACCGATATGCTGGGTAATGCCACCTGCCTCCCTCGCAGCAACATTGGTTTTCCTTAGATAGTCGAGCAATGTGGTCTTTCCATGGTCCACATGTCCCATTACAGTCACAACAGGTGGCCTTGGCCTGAGCTCAAGCTCTTCCTCTTCTTCGATTTCCTCAACCTCTTCCTCTTTAACCTCAACTTCGTATCCATACTCGCTGGCGATGATAGACATGGTATCCACATCTATAGTCTGGTTGACGGTTGCCATTATACCCTGTCTGAAGAGAAGCTCTACTATTTCCACAGGTTCCACACCAAGCATCTTTGCAAATTCACCAACAGGCATGGGACCGGGAATGATTAGCACCTTCTTTTCCTCTTCCTCTATCTGGACCTCTTTAGGCTTCTTCTTCCTCTTGGGCTTTGCCTGCCCGCGTTCCATCTTTGAAAGGGTCTTTGAGACCCTTTCCTTAATCTCTTTTTGCTGAAATCTCCTGGGGCGTTTCCTCTGCTCCTGTTTACTCTTCCCTTCTTCGCCCCAGATTTTTTTCTTCCTCTCAAAATCCTGGCGGTGTTCCTTTTTTGCCTTTGAGATTTCGGCACGCACCGCCTTTTCCATCTCTTTTGTAACAGTACTGCTGTGCGACTTAACCTGGGTATACCCCAGCTGTTGCAACATATCAACTAAAGCACGGTTGGAAAGACCGAGCTGCTGTGCCAGGTCTTTAACTCTCTTCTTTTTGACTTCCTTCTTCGGTTTTTCCTTCATTTAGCTTTTTCCTCTAATTTTTCCTCGATTTTTTCAAGGACCTTTATCGCTGTCTCCTCATCAATGCCCTCAACTGCCACAAGCTCTGCCAGTGAGGGAATTTCCTTAAATACGTAGAAACCAGCGTCTCTTAATTTCTCTTTAACTTCGTCATCAATACCATCGAGCTCCAGCAGGGTAACGGCATCTTTCGGTGGCTTCATCTCAGACACCGGAATCACCACTATCTCTTTACCCACCAGTTTTGAGGCAAGAATCACATTCTGGGCCTCTTTACCCTTTGCCTCAGGAACCTTGTCTTCCTCCACCACGAAATAGATTTTGTCGTCGTCTTCATAGATAACGAGGGGCTTTGCCGGTGACATGGCAAGGGCCGTAAATCTGATAGGATCAGGGTCCCATTTGATAACGTCTATCTTCTCGTTGGATAATTCTTTGACAATGGGCTGGATACGGGTTCCACGGATTCCAATGCAGGCGCCAATGGGATCAACCTTCGGGTCTTTGGAGCGCACCGCCACCTTTGACCTTTTACCAGGTATTCTTGCCACCGCCTTAACTTCAACCGTTCCCTCGCTTACCTCAGGAATCTCAAACTCAAGCAGTCCTCTCAAGAAATCGGGGTGTGTTCTCGATAAAATCACCTGTGGCCGTCTCCTCTGGTCTTCAACGCGAAGCACGAGCGCCTTGATAGTGCCTCCCTGCTTGTATTTTTCACCGGGAATCTGCTCCTCAGGTGGAAGGATAGCCTCTGCCTTACCAAGACTGATGTAAACCCCGGTCTTGTCCACCTTTTGAATGGTTCCGGAAATAATCTCTCCAACCTTCTCCTGGAAATCCCTGTAGATATGCTGCTTTTCCGCCTCCCTAATCTTCTGAAGGAACACGTTTTGAATCTTGTAAACTACACTCCTGCCAAAATCGGTGAATGGGACAGGGACTCTTACAAAGTCATCAACCTTCACATCAGGGTCAATCTTTTTCGCCTCTTCGATAGAAATCTCGCGGTCCGGGTCACTCACGTTTTCCACAACCTTCTTATTCACCCAGACAGTAACATCTCCCTTTTTGGGGTCAATCTCCACATTAACATCGTAGTCCATACCTTTGGATTTTCTGATTGCCAGTGCAATAGCATCTTTCAGGGCGCCAATAACAAAATCCCTGTCCAGCTTTCTCTGCCTTGTAATTTGATTAATTAATTCAACAATTTCGCCATTCATCCTTACACCTCATCAAGTTGAATTTTTAAAATTTTATCTTTCTCAATCTCAGTATCGTCAATTATTATCCTGTCTTCCAGGTTATCAATCAGCCGTCCTTTTAGCTCCCCCTCAAGTGTTACGACCCTGACTTTCTTGCCGATTGCCCAGTTTATTTCCCTGTCTTTCTTTAAAACCCTGTCAAGACCTGGAGATGATACTTCCAAAATATAAGGGCCGGAGATAAAATCCTCAACATCCAGAATGAGGGAAAGTTCTTCCGAAACACTTGCACATTCGTTTACACTGATCCCGCCTTCACGGCGGTCTATGAAAACCCTGAGAAGTTGCCTACGACCGGCGCCTTTAAATTCAACGTCAACAAGCACATACCCTCGCCGCTCGAGAATAGGCTGCAGAATTTCTTCAACCTTCCTCTCGATTTCTTCATTATCCAGTGGCATTCTCCTTTTTCATCCTCCTTACAAGGTCTGCAACATAGGAGATAGAATCTTCTATCCGAAGGTCTTCGCGAGAACCATCCTTCCTTATCTGGAGTTCAACAAGTCCATTCTTCACCTTCCTGTCGCCCACAATTATTCTGATAGGTATTCCCACAAGGTCAGCGTCTTTGAATTTAAATCCTGGACTTGCATCCCTATCGTCCCATATTACATCAATTTTGCTCTCCATCAAGCCTTTATAAATGCTTTCTGCAACTTCGCGGGTTCGAGGTGAATTTAATTCAATAATTTCCACCTCGTAGGGTGCAATGTTAATCGGCAGAGAAAGCCCATTTTTGTCGCCGTAGAGCTCAGCTGCGGCTGCAAGAATTCTGCCCACGCCAATTCCATAACTCCCCATAACGATGGGACGCTCCTTGCCGTCTTTATCCATAAAATACGCATGCAATGTCTCGGAATACTTAAGACCAAGCTTAAAAATATGCCCAATTTCAAGGGCTGTCTTAATTTTGAGCGGGTTTCCACAGCGAGGACACAGATCACTGTCTTTCACGACCCTGAAATCACCAAACTCTTTGATCTTAACCTCGTTCAGTATGTCCACTCCCACAAGATGGTAATCATCCTCATTTGCCCCAACTATTGCCTTCTCAAGGGTCTTCACACTCTCATCAGCGTAAATTTCGTCTATATCAAGGCCCACGGGGCCGAGAAAACCAACAGATACTCCAAAGCGTTCTTTAACCTCATCTGGCGGGGCAAGATGTATATTCGCCCCGAATTTCTGCATAATTTTTGCTTCATTAATTTCGTAATCACCTCGAATCAGGATAGCAATAAATTTATCATCAACTTTGAAAAGCAAACTTTTGACAAGATGCTCAGGTGTGACACCGAGGAAGTTTGATACCTCTTCTACTGTTTTCACACCAGGGGTGTGGACTTTCTCTTTTTTCGTATATTTGGGCTTAACTTTTCCCCCTGGAATCCGGGCTGTTGCCACCTCGGTATTTGCCGAATACCCACACTTTTCGCAAATTGCGAGGGAGTCTTCACCGGCATCTGAGAGGACCATAAATTCCTCTGACTGGGAGCCTCCCATTAAGCCAGATGATGCCTGAACTATTGTGAATTTAAGCCCGCAGCGTGTAAAAATGTTTTGATAGGCCTTTCTGTGAAGCTCATAGCTTACATCAAGGCCTTTGAAATCCCTATCAAGGCTGTATGAATCTTTCATGATAAATTCTCTCACACGTAGAAGGCCAAATCTTGGGCGCGGCTCGTCCCTGAACTTTGTCTGAATCTGATACCATATCTGCGGTAAATCACGGTAGGAGCGAATCTCGTTTCTCGCAAGGTCGGCAATTATCTCTTCGTGCGTGGGAGCAAGTGCCTGGTCCTTACCCTTTCTGTCTTTGAGTCTCAGCATTTCGCTACCAAAATCAACCCACCTGCCGGACTGTTTCCATAATTCAGCTGATGTTAGAGCCGGTAAAAGGAGCTCCTGTGCGCCAATGGCGTTCATCTCTTCTCTGATAATCTGCATGATTTTGAGCATGGAGCGCCATCCGAGTGGCAGGAAGTTGTATACACCGCTTTGGTGTTGCCTGATATAACCAGCCTTTACGAGGAAAATATGAGAC